>NZ_JAMNDD010000004.1:0-51481 GCF_051812965.1 Salmonella sp. NW1250
ATGGCGCGGCTGGCGCTGGGGCTGCGCACCCGCCTGCAGAATGATGCCGGCAATGTTGAGGGCTGGCTCATGCTGGGGCGCACCGGTATGGTACTGGGTAATGCCGGTACCGCCACCGGGGCCTATGCGAACGCCTACCGCCTGGACCCGAAAAACAGCGATGCGGCGCTGGGCTATGCGGAGGCGCTGACGCGCTCGTCCGACCCGGAGGATAACCGCCGTGGCGGGGAGCTGCTGCGCCGGCTGGTGAGCCGCGACCACACGGATATCCGGGTGTTAAGCCTGTATGCGTTTAACGCCTTTGAGCAGCAGCGCTTTGGCGAGGCGGTGGCGGCCTGGGAGATGATGCTGAAACTGCTGCCGGCGGGTGACGCCCGGCGGGCGGTGATAGAGCGCAGTATCCGGCTGGCGCAGGAGAAATAAGACCCTGACGGCCCGGTGGCGTGACGCCATCGGGCCTGGCTATCCCAACGATACGCTAAAGCCTGAAAGTGAAGCCCGTGTGAAGTATGATGACGAGCATCGTCTCTTATCAGGACATCCTATGAAACAAATCACCTTTACGCCGCGCCATCACCAGCTTACCAACACCAATACCTGGACACCTGACAGCCAGTGGCTGGTCTTTGATGTGCGGCCTTCAGGCGCGTCATTTACGGGCAAGACTATTGAGCGTGTCAATGTGCATACCGGCGACGTGGCGGTGATTTATCGCGCCGTGCAGGGCGCGCATGTCGGTGTGGTGACGGTGCATCCTGCCGACAATCACTATGTGTTTATTCATGGCCCTGAAAACCCTGATGAGACGTGGCATTACGATTTCCACCACCGTCGGGGCGTTATTGCAACGCCGGGGGGCGTGACTAACCTCGATGCGATGGATATTACTGCGCCGTATACTCCCGGCGCGCTGCGCGGCGGCAGCCACGTCCATGTGTTTAGCCCGAACGGCGAGCTGGTGAGTTTTACCTATAATGACCACGTTCTGCATGAGCGAGATCCGGCGCTGGATCTACGTAATGTCGGCGTGGCCGTGCCGTATGGGCCGGTAACGGTGCCGGTTCAGCATCCGCGCGAATACAGCGGTAGCTACTGGTGCGTACTGGTTAGCCGCACGACGCCGGCGCCGAGACCTGGCAGCGATGACATTAACCGCGCCTATGAAGAGGGCTGGGTGGGCAACCGCCAGATCGCCTTTATTGGCGATACGCTGTCGCTGACGGGCCAAAAAGTCCCGGAGTTGTTTATTGTCGATTTACCGTGTCATGAAAACGGCTGGAAACAGGCAGGCGACACGCCGCTGACGGGAACCGAATCAACAATGCCATCGCCGCCGTTGGGCGTCGTTCAGCGGCGTCTTACCTTTACTCACCAGCGTGTTTATCCTGGACTCACTAACGAACCACGCCACTGGGTCCGCAGTAATCCGCAGGCGACGGCGATCGCCTTTTTGATGCGGGACGATAACGGCGTAGCGCAACTGTGGCTGATATCGCCTCAGGGAGGCGAGCCCCGGCAGTTAACGCATCATGCGACCGGCGTACAGTCAGCGTTTAACTGGCATCCGTCGGGTAAATGGCTGGGACTGGTGCTGGAAAACCGGATTGCCTGCTGCGACGCACAAAGTGGGAGGATCGACTTCTTAACCGCCAGGCACGACAACCCGCCGTCTGCGGACGCCGTCGTTTTTTCACCGGATGGGCGACACGTCGCATGGATGGAAGAGGTGAAAGGGTTCCGTCAGCTATGGGTGACGGAAACCGGGCGATAAATCAGGGAGGAGGCATCTTCGCCGGGGGGATGACGGCATTGGTCATTTTCGTCTCCTCCTCGCTTTTCTCGACGCGCGATCTTACCGAACTGTCTTTGCGGAAGATGTCCCACGGCAGAAGGATCGTATCCATCACGGCGGTAAACGGCATATCCAGGATGGCCAACGATTTTGTGCCCCAGTTTGTCTCATCGTTACCGATCATCGTAGCGCTGGCGCGCGTGCCAGGATAAGTACCCTCTTTACCGCCGGTGTGCGACATGACGCTTGAACAACCGCTTAATAAAAGCATCCCATTCCATATTATCAGCGTTAACCACACGTTTTTTATCATCACTCATTCATCTGTTGGTTGTCGTTATTTGCATGATGAGTTATAGCGATCCGTTGCTAAAAATAACATCACCAGTACGTGGCACTGTGGCGGTAATCGCACTTTAACAATCAGTGCTGTCCCAACCAGTCTATGCAATAGCCAATAAACTGCAAAAAAAAGTCGGATTAAAATACTTGAAAAGTACGTATTCAGACCCATTTATAAGACGTAGTGAATAGAAGGGCACGCCTGATGGGTGTTCTGGCAATCCTGGCCTGTCCATGATGGAAGGTCTGACATTCTCGCTGATTTCAGGAGTTTATGATTATGCGTAACTTTGATTTATCCCCGCTGTACCGTTCTGCCATTGGTTTTGACCGTCTGTTTAACCTGCTTGAAAATAACCAAAGCCAAAGTAATGGCGGCTACCCTCCGTACAACGTTGAGCTGGTAGACGAAAACCACTACCGCATCGCCATTGCCGTTGCCGGTTTCGCGGAAAGCGAACTGGAGATTACCGCCCAGGATAATTTACTGGTGGTAAAAGGCGCTCATGCGGACGAGCAGAAAGAACGTACTTACCTGTATCAGGGCATTGCCGAGCGTAACTTTGAGCGTAAGTTCCAGTTAGCGGAGAACATTCACGTTCGCGGCGCAAACCTGGTCAACGGGCTGCTGTATATCGAACTGGAGCGCGTGATTCCGGAAGCGAACAAACCGCGCCGTATCGAAATTAACTGATTCCGTCGGGTCGCGTTGCGCGGCCTGTCATCCCATGCTCGCCGTCAGGGAGCATATTCGCACGTAAAGTGTGAAGGTAAAAACTCGCTTCTTAGAAGGAGAAATGATTATGCGTAACTACGATTTATCCCCACTGCTGCGTCAATGGATCGGTTTTGACAAGCTGGCCAATGCGCTGCAAAACAGCGGCGAAAGCCAGAGCTTCCCGCCCTATAACATCGAAAAAAGCGACGATAACCATTATCGCATTACCTTAGCGTTAGCCGGTTTCCGTCAGGAAGATCTGGATATTCAACTGGAAGGCACGCGCCTGACGGTGAAAGGCACGCCGGAACAGCCGGAAAACGAGCCCAAATGGTTACATCAGGGCCTGGTCATGCAGCCTTTTAGCCTGAGCTTTACGCTGGCTGAAAATATGGAAGTTTCCGGCGCGACCTTTACCAACGGCCTGCTGCATATTGATTTAACCCGTAACGAGCCGGAAACCATTGCGCCGCAGCGTATCGCCATTAACGAACGCTCCGCATTAAATAGCTAATGAGCTCCTTGCCTTGCCCCGCCAGAGATGGCGGGGCTTTTTTGTGCCACGAAAAAGGGTAAGACGCTGCCGAAGTCAGGACGTCTGGGCGGTTTTGTAACATGAGAATGTGCGCCATGCTGTATATATGCCTTAACGGTTCAGTCATAATCCCTATAAATTGAAATGTTACTCACAGGGAAGAGAAGATGAGTGATATCGCATTGACGGTCAGCGTTCTGGCGTTGGTGGCGGTTGTCGGTTTATGGATCGGCAACATTAAAGTGCGCGGTGTCGGCTTTGGTATTGGCGGCGTTCTGTTCGGCGGTATTATCGTCGGCCACTTCGTCGATCAGGCTGGGGTGACGCTGAGCGGCGATATGCTGCACTTTATCCAGGAATTCGGCCTGATCCTTTTTGTTTATACCATCGGCATACAGGTGGGGCCGGGGTTTTTCGCCTCGCTGCGCGTCTCCGGGCTACGTCTGAATCTATTTGCCATTCTGATTGTGATTATGGGCGGGTTGGTCACCGCGATTCTGCATAAAATTTTCGCTATTCCGCTGCCGGTGGTGCTGGGGATTTTCTCCGGCGCAGTCACCAATACGCCTGCGTTAGGGGCGGGTCAGCAAATCCTGCGCGATCTGGGAACGCCAGTGGATCTGGTGGATCAGATGGGGATGAGCTATGCGATGGCGTATCCGTTTGGCATCTGCGGTATTTTGCTCACCATGTGGCTGATGCGGCTGATTTTTCGCGTTAACGTCGAGGCGGAGGCGCAGAAGCACGAATCCTCTCTCGCTAACGGCCATTCATTAATTCAGACAATGAATATCCGTGTCGAGAATCCGAACCTCAATAATATGGCTATCCAGGATGTGCCGATCCTGAACAGCGATAAAATCATTTGCTCACGCCTGAAACGCGACGACACGCTGATGGTGCCGTCGCCGGGGACGATTATCCAGGCAGGCGACCTGCTGCACCTCGTCGGCCAATCTACCGACCTGCATAACGCGCAACTGGTGATCGGTAAGGAAGTGGACACCTCGTTGTCGACGCGTGGCACGGATTTACGTGTCGAGCGTGTGGTCGTCACCAACGAAAAAGTGCTCGGCAAACGTATCCGCGATTTGCACTTTAAAGAGCGTTATGACGTGGTTATCTCCCGTCTTAACCGCGCGGGTGTTGAGCTGGTCGCCAGTAGCGACGCCAGCCTGCAGTTTGGCGACATTCTCAATCTGGTGGGGCGTCCAGCCTCGATTGATGCGGTAGCCAATGTGGTCGGCAACGCGCAGCAAAAACTCCAGCAGGTGCAGATGCTGCCGGTGTTTATCGGCATCGGATTAGGGGTTCTGCTTGGGTCAATCCCGTTGTTTGTGCCGGGATTCCCGGTCGCGTTAAAACTGGGGCTGGCCGGCGGGCCGCTGATCATGGCGCTAATTTTGGGGCGTATCGGCAGCATCGGTAAGCTGTACTGGTTTATGCCGCCGAGCGCCAACCTCGCGCTGCGTGAGTTAGGCATCGTTTTGTTTCTGGCGGTCGTTGGGCTGAAATCCGGCGGCGATTTTGTCGATACGCTGACGCAGGGCGAAGGATTAAGCTGGATTGGCTATGGTATTTTCATCACCGCTATTCCGCTGATTACCGTCGGTCTGCTGGCGCGGATTTTTGCCAAAATGAACTATCTGACGCTGTGCGGGATGCTGGCCGGTTCGATGACCGATCCGCCAGCGCTGGCATTTGCCAACAATCTTCATGCCACCAGCGGCGCGGCGGCGCTCTCTTACGCGACCGTCTATCCGTTAGTGATGTTCCTGCGTATTATCACGCCACAACTGCTGGCGGTGATTTTTTGGGGAATGGGTTAGCGCCTGATGGCGCGTTGCTTATCCAGCCTACGCACTGTGTTAAATCCAGGCTGGATAACGCGCGCCGCACCGGTCACACTTCTGCTCTTCTTCTTATCTCCTTCCTCAATGAACGTGCTAATCAGCGTAATGGCAACGAGCATAATTCCATTTTATTTCAGTTTGTTATCAATCTTCATCGCCTTTTTTTTCGTCGCGACGGGTGGTTTTTCAGCTTTTAATTCGGCAATAATGCCTTTCCTGGCGGTGGCGTTGAAAAAGGTCGCAACTGAAATGAAAAATAGCGGCAATGAGCGCGGTTGCGCCGAAACGCATCACCAGTGAACTACAGTTATTTTGCAATAAGATTCCCTTGCTGCGGGATAATGTGAAGCATATCAGCAACAACGTGAGTGGTATTCTGAAAACGAACGGGAATACATAAGAACGTAAAAGGAGTCGTCATGAAGATTTCCCGCCTCGGAGAAGCGCCGGATTATCGCTTCTCGCTGGCAAATGAGCGTACCTTTCTGGCGTGGATTCGCACCTCGCTGGGATTTCTGGCGGCAGGCGTCGGTCTTGATCAGCTCGCCCCGGATTTTGCCACGCCGGTGATCCGTGAACTGCTGGCGCTACTGTTGTGTCTGTTTGCGGGCGGCCTGGCGATTTATGGCTATCTACGCTGGTTACGTAATGAAAAAGCGATGCGTCTGAAAGAGGATTTGCCCTATACCCATAGCCTGTTGATCATCAGCGTTATTTTGATGATTGTCGCGGTGATAGTGATGGGGCTGGTACTGTATGCCGGATAGTCGTAAAGCCCGTCGGCAGAACGATCCGGGACTGCAACCGGAGCGTACGTCGCTGGCCTGGTTTCGCACGCTGCTGGGATACGGGGCGTTAATGGCGTTAGCCGTCAGGCACCACTGGCATCAGGCGGGGTTCTTGCTCTGGGTGTCAATCAGCGTTCTGGCGATAGTGGCGGTGATTCTTTGGCGTTATACCCTGAGTCGTAATTTGATGGATGTCGCGCATAGCGATTTTTCCGAAACTCATGTCGTGCGTGACAAATTTTTGATCTCCCTCGCGGTGTTGTCGCTCGCAATCCTGTTTGCTGTTACCCATATTCGCCAACTTATTGCATTTATCGGGAATTTTATATGACAGGACGTCAGGACATTGTCGTGAGTGATGACCAGATTCAGGTCGTCGTAAATCGCCAGAATAGCCAGCGCCCTCAGCAACTGTACCGTAACTTACAACGGCTCGGCATTCGCAATGTCCATTTTATCCCATTGTTGGAACATGACCGGAACGGAATGTTGACCGAGGATTCATTGTGTTCAGCAGACTGGGGGCGGTTTTTAAATAGCGTATTTGATATTTGGGTACGTGAAGATATTCAGCGTATCTCGGTTCGCCTTTTTGATGAGACGCTACAGCAGTGGTGCGGCGGCAGGAATGGTGCTAAAACGCCGGACAAGGCGCCGCTAAGCGCTGAATGTCAGAAGTGTTCTTTATTACGATTTTGCGGCGGCGGATGCCCTGAGCATCGGGATAGCCAGGGGAAAAATCAGCTTTGCGAGGGCTACCAGACCTTTTTTAACTACTCCTCGCCGCATATGCGGGTGATGCGGGATTTACTGAAACAGCATCGCTCGCCGGAGGAATTGATGGCGATGCTGCGTTAACGTCACAGGCCTGATAAGCGTAGCGCCATCAGGCGATGGCGTGCCGGATGGCGCTGCCGTCTTTCCGGCACTGAGCGAGTATTAGCGTCCTTTCGCCAGGTATTGTTCCATTTCATCCTCCGGCACCATGCCGCCCCCGGTTGCCCATACCAGATGCGTCGCGTTGCCGAGCTGCGTCTGACTGAATCCATGCCTTTGCTGATACGCGGCGGCGGCGCAAATGCGCTGTGGCCCGGCCATCCCCGCCAGAGCTGATGGCTCCAGTCGAATTCCTTCCTCCTGCGCCAGCCAGCCCAGCATGTCATACATTGTTTGATCGTCTAAGGTATAGAGGCCGTCAAGCAGACGCTCCATTGCCCGACCAACAAAGCCCGAAGCGCGACCTACCGCCAGGCCGTCAGCCGCCGTCAGGTTATCAATACCGATATCTTGTACTGAGATGGCATCGTGCAGACCGGTATAAACGCCGAGTAACATGCAGGGTGAATGGGTCGGTTCGGCAAAGAAACAGTGGACGTTATCGCCAAACGCCAGTTTCAGGCCAAAGGCGACGCCGCCAGGGCCGCCGCCAACGCCGCACGGTAGATAAACAAACAGTGGGTGACTGGCGTCGACGACGCGTCCCTGCTGCGCGAATTGCGCTTTCAGACGCTGACCCGCTACCGCATAGCCCAGAAATAGCGTGCGGGAGTTTTCATCATCGATAAAGAAACAGTTTGGATCGGATTGCGCTGCTTTTCGGCCCTGCTCAACCGCCACGCCGTAATCATCTTCGTATTCTACGACCGTCACGCCGTGGCTACGCAGCTTCGCTTTTTTCCAGGCGCGGGCGTCGGCAGACATATGTACCGTCACTTTAAAACCGATGCAGGCGCTCATGATACCGATCGATAGCCCCAGATTGCCGGTTGAACCGACGGCGATACTGTACTGGCTGAAGAATTGTTTAAATTCCGGCGAAAGCAACACGCTATAGTCATCGTCGGTGGTTAACAGACCCGCCTCCAGCGCCAGTTTTTCCGCGTGCGTTAGCACCTCGTAGATGCCGCCGCGCGCTTTAATGGAACCAGAGATTGCCAGGTGACTGTCTTTTTTTAACAGCATTTCACCGTCGATCGTTTGCCCATACTCTTTTTCCAGCCGCTTTTGCATGGCCGGAATAGCGACCACGTCAGATTCGATCATGCCGCCAGCGGCAGCGGTTTGCGGAAACGCTTTCGCCAGATATGGCGCAAAGCGCGCCAGACGGTCATGGGCGGCGTTTACGTCCTGCTCCGTCAGGCCGACATACGGTAGACCTTGTGCAAGAGAGGTGGCGCCCGGGTTAAACCAGGTGGTTTCTTTGAGGGCGACCAGATCCTCGACCAAAGGATACCGGGCGATGAGCTTTTGTATGTTTTCCATAGTACGTCTCTTTACGATCAGATGATAAAGGAAAGCAGGAATGTGCCAGCCAGTGCAACGACAGATGCGATAAACGTGGCCGTCGTATAGTATTTAAACGTTTCATTCAGCGTAGCGCCGCAATACTGCTTGACCAGCCAGAATAGGGAATCGGTCACGATCGTGCAGCCAATGGCGCCGGAACCAATGGCAATCGCAATGATCTCCGGGCTGACGTCAGGATAGAGCGGCAGCATGGGCGCAACAATCGCGGTGGCACCCATCATCGCCACCGTCGCAGAGCCGACCGCCGCGTGCAGAATCAGCGCTACCAGCCATGCCAGCAGAATCGGGTGCATATGCATATTTGAGAGGATCACCGCCAGCGTGTCCGCCAGCCCGCTACTTTTGAGAATGGCGTTGAACGCGCCGCCCGCGCCGATAATCAGCAGGATGTTCGCAATGGCGCCAAAGCCGTTTTCGGTGTGGGTAAGTAGCGCGCTCATCCCCATATGCTGGCGCAGACCGAGTATGTAATACGCCACAAAGACAGCGATAAACATCGCGGTGATCGGATTACCGATAAACTCCAGCAGCGTATACAACGTGCCGTCTTTCGCCATATTCAGTTCAGCGACGGTTTTCACCAGCATCAGGCCAATCGGCAGCAGAACGGTAAACAGCGTTGCGCCCAGCGACGGCAGGGTGTTTTCGGCGCGCACTTCAAGATCCGCAAACTCTGTCGGTACGGGCTTGAACGGCAGACGATTACCCAGAAACTTTAAGAACAGCGGGCCGCCGACCAATGAGGCCATCAGCCCGACCAGTAGACCGTAGACAATCACCGAGCCGATATCCGCCCCCAGTTTATTTGCGACAAACAGCGCAGCCGGATGCGGCGGTACCACGCAATGGACGGCCATCAGCGCGGTACACAGCGGAATGGCCAGCTTCAGCAGCGAGGTATGGGTCTTTTTAGCGATAGAAAACGCCAGTGGGATGAGCAACACGACGCCCACTTCCACGAACAACGTGATACCGCAAATCAGCCCCACCAGTACCATGATCACGTCAGCAGAGAGCCAGCGGCAGCGCTGGAGCGTAAGCCCGATGCGTTCCGCCGCGCCGGAAACTTCCATCATTTTGCCGAGGATGGTGCCAAGACCGATAACGGCGGCCAGAAAACCGAGCGTACCGCCTATTCCGTTTTCTATCGCCGTGACCATCTCCAGCGGCCCCATGCCCATCATCGCGCCGACAAAGAAACTGGCGAGCAGTAACGCCAGGAAGGGGTGGAATTTAAACTTCACGATGGTCAATACGATTAACACGATGCTGATCAGCAGCGTGCTCACTACCCAGATTTGAGCGTGCATATCTCACCTACCCTGTGATTAATCTGTTCTTATTGGACAGAAAAACAGCACCTCCTGACAAACGATATAATTTGCCATTCACATGATGTAAATTGAATCAACTATGTGATTTCCATCTAATATTGCCTTTATTTTGCGATATGGTTCATTTTGCTTCATCTATGTGCGGATTTTTTCAGCGTGTTTTTTTACACTTCGGGAAATTAAAAGATGACTGAGGTTGCCATGGAACCCCTTCGCGATACCCGAAACCGCTTACTCAACGGCTGGCAGTTATCCAAACTCTATACTTTTGAAGTCGCGGCCAGACACCAGTCCTTTGCTCTGGCGGCAGATGAGCTGTCGTTAAGCCCAAGTGCGGTAAGCCATCGTATCAATCAACTGGAAGCCGAGTTGGGAATCCAGCTATTTGTCCGCTCTCACCGTAAAGTGGAGCTTACCCATGAAGGCAAACGGGTATTCTGGGCGCTGAAATCGTCGCTGGATACGTTGAATCAGGAAATCCTCGATATCAAAAATCAGGAACTGTCTGGCACGCTAACCGTGTATTCACGTCCCTCTATCGCCCAGTGCTGGCTGGTGCCCGCGCTGGGGGACTTTACCCGTCGCTATCCGTCAATTTCTCTCACTATGCTGACCGGCAACGATAACGTTAACCTACAGCGTGCCGGCATTGACCTGGCTATCTATTTTGACGATGCGCCGTCGGCGCAGCTCACGCACCATTTTTTAATGGATGAGGCAATTTTGCCCGTTTGCAGCCCGGATTACGCCCGTCGTTTCGCCTTGCAGGACAACCTGAATAACTTGCGGCACTGTACGCTCTTACACGACAGACAGGCGTGGAGTAACGATTCTGGCACTGATGAGTGGCACAGTTGGGCGCAGCATTTTGCGGTAAATTTGCCGGATTCATCCGGCATTGGCTTCGATCGTTCTGATTTAGCGGTGATTGCTGCGATGAACCACATTGGCGTGGCGATGGGGCGTAAACGGCTGGTGCAAAAGCGTCTCGACAGCGGTGAACTGATTGCGCCTTTTGGTGACATGAGGCTGAAATGTCATCAGCATTATTATGTCACCACTCTGCCTGGCAGGCAGTGGCCGAAAATCGAGGCATTTATTCGCTGGTTGCAGGAACAGGTGTGAAGATTTATTACGCTTTGCCGCTACACCTGCCGGGAGTGAATATGCTAAATACGTGCTATCACCGTGGTAAAAATTTTAGGGGGCGTCGTGTTTAAACCGCTTATTGCCTCTCTCATGCTGACCAGCGCGGTCGTCTATGCGAAACCGATGCCTTTGACGGCGGCGCGCTATGCGCAGCAGCTTGGCGTTGGGATGGATGTTGACTGGGCGCGAACGGAACGGGGTATCCGCGAGTTTGATCCGCTGGTCGTGCGGGATTTTAAGGCAAAAGGGTTAACGCATGTCCGTATTCGTGTGGCAGGCGCGCCGACGGAAGCGCGCCTCATCCATTTGCGTAAGCTGGTAGAGGCCTGCGAATACTATGGCGTCATACCCATTATTGCCTATCAGGCGGATGCGTATAAAACCGATCCCAGCGCCAGCCATGAAAAGGAGCTGATCAACTGGTGGAGCGTGGTCGCGCGCTATTTTGGTCAGACATCCCCGCTTCTGGGGTTCGATCTCATTTATGAGCCTGCCGACAAACTCAATCATAATATGGCGTCGCTGAATCGCGTATATGACAAAACCATCCGCCTGATTCACGCCATTGACCCACAGCGGATGATTTTCGTTGCCCCCCGAATGCGCGCCGCGCCGGAGGATTTGTCGGCGCTTAAACTGCCGGCGCAAAGCCAGAACTATGTACTGGCGGAGTGGCACATCTTTCCGTGGGGCCCCCTGAAAAGCGGCGGTAAATATCCGTGGACATCAGGCACGGCGGCGGAAAAAGCGGCAATTCGGGCTCGGATTAACGCTGCGGTTCGCTGGCAGCATAAGACCGGCCATGCAAGCTGGGTGGGAGGATGGGCGCCGGGAGAGTCGATAAAAATCACGCCGGTCGCTTCACAGTTCGCGTTTGCCCATTTTATGGCCTGCGAGCTGAAAAAAGCGCATATTCCGTATGCGATAAACGCGGACACTCAGTTTTATGACGGCGAAGAAGGAGCGTGGCGTCCGGCGCAGGAGCCCCTGCTCAATGCGATGATCGCGCCGGAATGTGAAACGCCCGGCAAAAAGCCGGGCGAGGGGAACGTTAAACCGTCTGTCCCTGATGCGATATCCGTGACGCCAGCGGCAGCCAGCACGCCAGGATCAGCAATCCCATAAGGGTCATCAGCAATCCCAGACTGCCCTGACCGGTTTGCGGCAGCATTGCCGAAAGCCACGCCAGTACGCCGGAACCAATATTTTGCAGCCCGCCGACCAGCGCGCCAGCGGTGCCTGCGAGGAACGGAAACGGCTCCATCGCGCCGCTGGTGGCCAGTGGAAATAACATCCCGGCGCCGAAGAAAAACAGCGCAGCGGGGATGAGTAGCGTCCAGACGTTCATCACGCCAAACCAGCCGGGAATCCACATCATAAGGCCTGCCAGCAGACAGCAAATAACTGACTGCCACATCAGGTTTGAGAAGCGTTTATTCGGGCGTCCGGCAAACCAGGCGCCGAAGAACGCCGCCGGAATCGGCAGAATAAACAGAATGCTTACCACCATACTGCTGAGACCTAATACTGCCCCCATCAGCACGCCGGAACAGGCTTCAAAGACCGCAATGCCAGCCAGCCCGCCGATTAGCATCAGCAGGTAACAGTTAAATGCGCCGTTGCCAAACAGCGTTTTATAGCTGGCGATCAGCCGTGTGCGCGGCGCGCCGGCGGGGCGGGTTTCCGGCATCCAGCGCGCCATGCTGAAGGTGACGCCAGCGCAAAGCACCAGCAGGAAAGCGTAACACGCGCGCCAGTTCCACAGGGTGTCCAGCAGACCGCCAATCAGCGGCGCTAACAGCGGGCTGACCAGAATCCCCATATTTAACAGGCTATTGGCGTGACGAAGTTGCGTTCCTTCATACAGATCGCGCGGGAGCGTTCTCGCCATTACTCCGCCAACGCCGGTTCCCATCCCTTGCATGGCGCTGGCGGCAATCAACACCGTCAAACTATGCGTGGTCATGGCGATCAGGGTCGCTACCATAAAAATAGACATGCCGACGAGGATTACCGGGCGGCGCCCAACCCGGTCGGAAAGCGGGCCGTAAAACAGTTGCGAGACGCCGTAGGTCAGGAGGTAAGCAGCCATTACGCTCTGGACGGCGCCTTCCCGGACGTTTAGCGCTTGTGCCATATCGGCGATGGCGGGAATATAAATGGTTTGCGCCATCTGCCCTACGGCCACCAGTAACACCAACATCAACAACAAATTGACGTTTCTCTGCCTTTTCATTTCGCTGATTACTTTTCAAAAAAAGAAAAAATAAGAATAACTTGCTGCGCATTCCCATAAATGCGAGAGGAATCTATCACACCAGAAAAAGAAGGCCAGACAGCAACCAGCAATGGCAGACGAAGGAACGGCAGGATATGTAAACAAAAGCGGCAACAAATGTTGCCGAGAATGTGTTACGTCTGCGGCTGTTATTGGGCGATCATGACAGACGGAGTAAAATCGCCCCGAGGGCAATCCCGCCTGCCGCCACCAGACGTAGCCCGGCCACTTTCTCTTTAAGCAACAGCCAGGCTATCAGCGCGCCGAATAAAATCGACGTCTCACGCAGCGCGGCGACCACCGCCAGCGGCGCCTGAGTCATGGCCCATAGCGCCAGCCCATAAGATCCCATAGTGCCAATCCCGCCAAAAATGCCTTTTTTCCACTGTTGCGCCAGATAACGCGACGCTTCCCGCCGCCGCGCAATCATCGCCCAGGTTAACAGGCAGGCGCCGTTGAGAAAAAATGACCATAGCGTATAGCCCAGCGCCGTTTCGGAGAGTCTTACGCCGGTCCCGTCCACCAGCGTATATCCGGCAATAAAACAGGCGTTAGTTAATGCCAGCACGACACCACGTTGAGAGCTGGCGCGGCCATTACAGGCCATCCCAAGTATCGCCATGCAGATCACTGCGATGCCGACCCAGGCCATCGACGACAGGCTGTCGCCAAGAAACAGAACGCTAATGAGCGCCACCAGCAGCGGCGCGGTGCCGCGCATAAGAGGATAGGTCTGGCTCATGTCCGAGACCTGATAGGTTTTCGCCACCAGGACGGTATACACCACCTGGAGCGCGGTAGAGGCCGCTAAAAAAGGGATACTGGCGTGAGCTGGCTGCGGCGAGAAGGGCAAAAGGATCAATGCCATGACCGCCGCGGAACCGCTGACGCCGATCGCGGCGTAGAGCTTATCGTTTCCCGCTTTGACAATGGCGTTCCAGCTGGCATGTAGCAGCGCGGCGAACAGCAAAATGCAGAAAACGGAAAGGGTCATAGCGTCAGGCGTCGTTGAGGGTGTCATAAAAACGTAACATACCCGAGAAGCGAAAGACCAGCGGATAAGGTGAAAGGGGAGCGGTTGCCCGCTCCCCTTCGGTGCGGCTTGAATCTGAATTACTTAAGGTATTTCAGAACAGCATCAAGCAGTTGCAGTGCTGCAACAATGAGTTTCAGGATAAGAATGGTGATATCCACTACGCTCATACGCGTCTCCTGTGGTTAAGGAGCACTGCCAGCCGACGTACCTTTCCGCTGCCTGTTGCCAGCTGTTGCGCACGCGATCCCTTTTGCGAGGAATAGTGTGCGTGTTGACATAACACAGTGTGCTCACGAGGGGGTTAAGGCGCTGACGGCACCACCCGTTTCAGCCAGGACTTCGTTGCGCCGGTTTACGATGCGGCCCCCGCATAACACATTGTGTCAAAGACATTATAGTTAAGTACTGTATAAATGAACAGTAATTTATAGACAGAACGGAGCTTCTGATCCATACTCAAATTCATCAAAATTCGCGCCGAAATTGCGCGTTCTGCACAGAACGCGTATACTTCTGTTGTTGACATAACACAGTGTGCTTCGCGGCTACCACCCGCATTACGCTGTAAGAACCTCGCTTCGGCGAGGTTTTTTGTTTTCCGGCATTGTGAAATGCGTGATCATCAATCCCGGCGATTACCGGAGGGCGCTACGCTTATCACGCCTATACTCAAAGCGTGTAAATTCGTAGAAAAATGTGATCGCTGACGCATTTTTGTGCAGATGAAAATTTTTCCGTTGTCATGCTGAAAGCGCTGTGCTTGTATAAAACGTGTTAATAACAAACAGACAAGGCCCCTAATGAACCCTTCCATGCTGAACGCGACCCTACTAACAACTGCGCCATCTCGCGCAGTGGTCGTCGTGCGTGTGGTGGTCGTCGTCGGCAATGCGCCGTAGGGTCCGGAACACACACGATTCCAAAACCCCGCCGGCGCAAACCGGGCGGGGTTTTTTGTTTAAGACACCTTCCCGGAACGTCGGCTCAGAATAAAAGGAATGGAGCATGGCAAGTTCGGGCACAACATCTACACCTCAGCGCTTTACGGGCGCGGAATTTATTGTTCATTTTCTGGAGCGCCAGGGGATTCGTATCGTCACCGGCATTCCCGGCGGTTCGATCCTCCCCGTTTACGACGCGTTAAGCCAAAGCACGCAAATCCGTCATATTCTGGCGCGCCATGAACAAGGCGCGGGGTTTATTGCGCAGGGGATGGCGCGGACGGAGGGTAAACCTGCTGTTTGTATGGCCTGTAGCGGGCCGGGCGCGACCAATCTGGTCACGGCCATTGCCGATGCGCGCCTGGATTCTATTCCGTTAATCTGTATTACCGGGCAGGTTCCGGCGTCCATGATCGGTACTGACGCGTTTCAGGAAGTGGATACCTACGGTATCTCTATCCCCATCACCAAGCACAACTATCTGGTCAGAAATATCAACGAGCTGCCTCAGGTGATGAGCGATGCTTTTCGTCTGGCGCAGTCGGGGCGTCCTGGCCCGGTGTGGATAGACGTTCCTAAAGATGTGCAGACGGCGACAATTGAGCTGGATGCGTTGCCGTCGCCGGCGGAAAAATCACCCCCGCCGGAGTTTAGCGCGGAGAGTATCCGCGAGGCCGCCGCAATGATTAACGCGGCGAAGCGTCCGGTGCTGTATCTGGGCGGCGGCGTGATCAATGCGCCGACACGCGTGCGCGAACTGGCGGAAAAAGCGCAACTGCCGACGACAATGACCTTAATGGCGCTGGGAATGCTGCCTAAGGCGCATCCGCTGTCGTTAGGAATGCTGGGGATGCACGGCGCGCGCAGTACCAATTTTATTCTGCAAGAGGCCGATTTACTGATTGTCCTGGGCGCGCGTTTTGATGACCGGGCGATTGGCAAAACGGAGCAGTTTTGTCCGAACGCCAAAATCATCCATGTGGATATCGATCGCGCCGAGTTAGGCAAAATCAAGCAGCCGCATGTGGCTATTCAGGCGGATGTCGATGATGTACTGGCACAGTTAATTCCCCATATCGAGGCACAGCCGCGGGAAGCATGGCATCAGTTGGTGGCGGACTTGCAGCAAGAATTCCCTTGCAGTATTCCCCAGGAAAATAACCCGCTTAGTCACTATGGGCTGATTAATGCGGTCGCCGCCTGTGTGGACGACAACGCGATTATTACCACTGACGTAGGTCAGCATCAGATGTGGACCGCGCAGGCTTATCCGCTCAACCGTCCGCGTCAGTGGCTGACTTCCGGCGGGCTGGGCACCATGGGGTTTGGTCTGCCCGCGGCGATTGGCGCGGCGCTGGCGAATCCGGGCAACAAGGTGCTGTGTTTTTCCGGTGACGGTAGTTTGATGATGAATATTCAGGAGATGGCTACCGCCAGCGAAAACCAGTTGGATGTGAAAATCATCCTGATGAATAACGACGCGCTGGGACTGGTACATCAGCAACAGAGTCTGTTCTATAAACAGGGCGTTTTTGCGGCAACCTATCCGGGAAGCATCAATTTTATGCAGATTGCCGCCGGGTTTGGTCTGGACACCTGTGATTTGAATAACGAAGCCGATCCGCAGGCGGCGTTGCAGGCTATCATTCGTCGTCCTGGACCGGCGTTGATCCACGTGCGCATTGATGCGGAAGAAAAAGTGTATCCGATGGTGCCGCCGGGCGCGGCAAATACAGAGATGGTGGGGGAATAAGCCATGCAGAAACAATCACATGATAACGTTATTCTGGAGCTGACCGTTCGCAACCATCCTGGCGTGATGACCCACGTCTGCGGGCTGTTCGCCCGACGCGCTTTCAACGTTGAGGGTATTCTCTGTTTACCGATTCAGGGTAGCGATCAGAGCCGCATCTGGCTTCTGGTCAATGACGATCAGCGGCTTGAACAGATGATCAGTCAGATCGATAAACTGGAAGACGTGGCGAAGGTGGTACGAAACCAGTCCGATCCCACCATGTTCAATAAAATTGCCGTCTTTTTTGAGTAAGTTATTCACTTTCCGAATCAGGCGTGATGACTTTGACGGAACCATTCCGACAGTGAACGGCATAATCTGTCGGTAATGGGCGATCGCTAATCAGGACATCAAAGGCAGAAAGCGGACCAATGCTGGCAGGCGCGACCTCATCAAACAGGGCGTGACGCGCCAGCAAAATTTTGCGCAGACCGCGCTCCATCGCTTTACGTTTGGCGGCAAGATCATCCGGGTTAAACCAGCTCACGCCAAAATGTTCATGTACGCCGCTGGCGGAAATAAACACTTTGCGCGGATTGAGCGAATCCAGCGCCGAAGGATTATTGGCATCATAAAAGGCATCGCTCTTGGCCCGATAGGTGCCGCCGCACAAAATCGCCGTGGCATTAGGCTTTTCATTCAGCGCGATAAATACCCGATGCGAGTAGCAAATCCCGGTAAAGGTAATATCATCCGGTATCATGCTGATAACTAATGGCATTTCCGGACCGTTATCAAAAAAAACCAGATCGTTTTCACGCACCAGCCCTGCGGCCAGGATCGCAACGGGAAGGTCGTCCCGATGATGCGTCTTTTTCGCCGGCAGCGGCATATTGGTTGAAGACGCAGGCTTATTTACCATGACGATATAGCCGCCGAGCAGCGTCAGCGGTAAAGGGTCATCATCCTGGCTGAGATCGCGGCGAATGGTCATCACCGAAACTTCCAGCATCCGCGCGGCGTCTTTCAGATGGATTCGATCGGTCTTTTTCAGTAACTCCATCAAGCGTCGGATACGTTCTTTTTGCTTGGTCTCCATTCACCCTCTCCGCAAATCATGTTGTTATGTTCCATCAGTAACATTTATGTGTTTCTGAGAACATTACAGTGTGGCACTACTATACGTCCGGCCGTCAGGAAATAAAAGTGGGTTTATTCGCGTTTTATAACAATAAATAGTTAATTTTCAGTAAATTGTAACCCTAAAAATGATTTAATGCGCGTATGTTCCGCCAGGGGTTGTTCACGAAGTAAATGGCAAAATGATCCTCTAATCGCGATCATAGTCACAAATGATACGGAAGTAACATGATAATGTTATTTTAATATCATTGTCGTGTGACGATTTCTGAGAGGGAGTAAAATGGATATCGCGGTTATTGGCTCTAACATGGTGGACCTTATCACCTACACCAACCAGATGCCCAAAGAAGGGGAAACTCTGGAAGCGCCGGCGTTTAAAATCGGCTGCGGCGGGAAAGGGGCGAACCAGGCCGTGGCGGCCGCTAAGCTCAATTCAAAAGTATTGATGTTGACCAAAGTGGGCGACGATATTTTTGCCGACAACACCATTCGTAATCTCGAATCCTGGGGGATCAATACGACGTATGTAGAAAAAGTACCGTGTACCAGCAGCGGCGTAGCGCCGATTTTCGTCAACGCCAACTCCAGCAACAGCATTCTGATCATCAAAGGCGCCAACAAGTTTCTCTCGCCGGAAGATATCGATCGCGCGGCGGAAGATTTAAAAAAATGCCAGCTTATTGTTCTGCAACTGGAAGTTCAGCTTGAAACGGTTTATCACGCAATAGAATTTGGCAAGAAACACGGGATTGAAGTGTTATTAAACCCTGCGCCAGCATTACGGGAATTAGATATGTCTTATGCCTGTAAATGCGATTTCTTTGTACCCAATGAAACCGAGCTGGAAATATTAACCGGTATGCCAGTGGATACCTATGACCATATTCGCGCAGCGGCACGTTCGCTGGTGGATAAAGGGCTGAACAATATTATCGTCACCATGGGTGAGAAAGGCGCGCTGTGGATGACGCGTGACCAGGAAGTCCATGTCCCGGCGTTTAGAGTGAACGCTGTTGATACCAGTGGCGCGGGCGATGCCTTTATCGGCTGTTTCGCGCATTACTACGTCCAGAGCGGGGATGTGGAAGCCGCCATGAAAAAAGCCGTCCTCTTTGCCGCTTTCAGCGTCACCGGGAAAGGCACCCAATCCTCTTATCCAAGCATTGAGCAATTTAATGAGTATCTTTCGTTGAACGAATAACAATCACCCTGCACTGTTAAAGGTAGCACTATGAACGATAAAAACATCGTTCAGATGCCCGACGGGTATCTGAATAAGACACCTCTGTTCCAGTTTATTTTGTTATCCTGTTTATTCCCATTATGGGGATGCGCAGCCGCGTTAAATGATATTCTGATTACGCAATTTAAAAGTGTATTTTCGCTGAGCAACTTTGCTTCGGCATTAGTACAAAGCGCCTTTTATGGCGGTTATTTTTTAATTGCTATTCCGGCCTCGCTGGTCATTAAAAAAACCAGTTATAAAGTGGCGATACTTATCGGCCTGACGCTATACATTGTCGGCTGTACGCTCTTTTTCCCGGCGTCGCACATGGCGACCTACACCATGTTCCTCGCGGCGATTTTCGCCATTGCGATTGGCCTGAGTTTCCTGGAAACGGCGGCGAACACCTACAGTTCGATGATCGGGCCGAAAGCCTACGCCACGTTGCGGCTGAATATCAGCCAGACCTTTTATCCGATCGGCGCGGCGGCAGGCATTTTATTGGGTAAGTATCTGGTCTTTTCCGAAGGGGAAAGCCTGGAAAAACAGATGGCGGGCATGAATGCCGAGCAAGTCCACAACTTCAAGGTGCTGATGCTGGAAAACACTCTGGAACCCTATAAGTACATGATTATGGTTCTGGTAGTGGTGATGGTACTGTTCCTGCTGACGCGTTTCCCGACCTGTAAAGTCGCGCAAACCGCGAGTCATAAACGCCCCTCGGCGCTGGATACGCTACGCTATCTCGCCAGCAACGCCCGCTTCCGTCGCGGTATTGTGGCGCAGTTCCTGTATGTGGGAATGCAGGTGGCGGTCTGGTCGTTCACTATCCGTCTGGCGCTGGAGTTAGGCGATATCAATGAGCGCGATGCCTCAACCTTTATGGTCTACAGCTTCGCCTGCTTTTTTATCGGCAAGTTTATCGCCAACATTCTGATGACACGCTTTAACCCGGAAAAAGTCCTGATCCTTTACTCTGTGATCGGCGCGCTGTTCCTGGCCTATGTGGCGCTGGCGCCCAGCTTTAGCGCGGTATACGTGGCGGTGCTGGTCAGTGTTCTGTTTGGCCCCTGCTGGGCGACCATTTATGCCGGAACGCTCGATACCGTCGATAACGAACATACCGAAATGGCGGGGGCGGTCATCGTGATGGCGATTGTCGGCGCGGCGGTGGTTCCCGCGATTCAGGGCTACGTGGCGGACATGTTCCACTCGCTACAGCTCTCATTCCTGGTTTCCATGCTGTGCTTTGTTTACGTTGGCGTTTACTTCTGGCGCGAAAGCAAAGTACGCGGCAACCTGGCTGAAGTCGCCGCGTCCTGAGGAGATCAACCATGACAACACGTATTACATTATGGCGGGAGCTTTTTAGCGAGCAGCCGCGTATCTTGCTGGAAAATGATGATTTTACGGTTACGGCGTTTCGTTACGCCAGCGGCGTGGAAGGACTGAAAATACAAAACAGCCGCGGTCATCTGGTGATTCTGCCCTGGATGGGGCAGATGATTTGGGACGCGCAGTTTGACGGTCATGATCTGACTATGCGCAACATGTTCCGCCAGCCGAAGCCGGCTGCGGAAGTGGTGGCAACGTATGGTTGCTTTGCTTTCCATTCCGGACTATTGGCGAATGGCTGCCCGTCGCCGGAAGATACACATCCGCTGCACGGCGAGATGCCCTGCGCTGCTATGGACGACGCCTGGCTGGAGTTAGAGGGCGACAGTCTGCGCGTGACCGGGCGCTACGAGTATGTGATGGGGTTCGGTCATCATTATCAGGCGCAACCTGCGGTGGTAATGCGTAAAGCAAGCGCGCTGTTTGATATTCAGATGACCGTGACTAACCTGGCTTCAGTCGCCATGCCGCTACAGTACATGTGCCACATGAACTATGCCTATGTGCCGAACGCCACGTTCCGCCAGAATATCCCGGATACCGCGCTGAAGCTACGCGAGTCGGTGCCGGCGCATGTCAAACCCACGGCGCAGTGGCTGGCGTTTAATCAACGACTTTTGCAGGGTGAAGCCTCGCTGGCAACGCTCAACGAGCCTGGCTTTTACGACCCGGAAATCGTGTTCTTCGCCGATGAACTGGACAGGTATACGGATACCCCGGAATTTAGTATGATCGCCCCGGATGGCACCACGTTCGTGACACGTTTCGCCAGCGCGGAGCTGAATTACGTGACCCGCTGGATTCTTTATAACGGCGATCAGCAGGTAGCCGCCTTTGCCCTGCCCGCGACCTGTCGGCCTGAAGGTTTTCTCGCGGCGCAGCGAAATGGAACCTTGCTTCAACTGGAACCGCAGCAAACCCGGACGTTCACCGTCACGACAGGCATTGTCTGACCGCTCAAGGCTTGAACACCCAGGCACTTATCGTTAAGGTAAGTGCTTTTGCCGGATGGCGGCATTAATGCCTTATCCGGCCTACAACGGCACCTGCCCGTAGGCCTAATAAGCGCAGCGCCATCAGGCATGCCTTAGCGCCAGGATGAACCCATGATTACCGTTGCCCTTATCGACGACCACCTTATCGTCCGCTCCGGCTTTGCACAGCTACTGGGGCTGGAACCCGATTTGCAGGTGGTCGCTGAGTTTGGTTCCGGGCGCGAAGCGTTGGCAGGCTTACCGGGGCGCGGCGTACAGGTGTGTATCTGCGATATCTCGATGCCGGATATTTCCGGACTGGAGCTGCTAAGCCAACTGCCAAAAGGGATGGCGACGATCATGCTCTCGGTTCACGATAGCCCGGCGCTGGTGGAACAGGCGTTGAACGCCGGCGCGCGCGGTTTCCTCTCTAAACGCTGTAGTCCGGATGAACTGATCGCCGCGGTGCATACGGTGGCGACGGGCGGCTGCTATTTGACCCCCGATATTGCCGTGAAACTGGCGGCGGGTCGGCAAGATCCGCTGACCAAACGCGAGCGTCAAGTGGCGGAAAAACTCGCCCAGGGTATGGCGGTAAAAGAGATTGCCGCCGAGCTGGGGCTGTCGCCAAAAACGGTGCATGTCCATCGCGCGAATCTGCTGGAAAAATTAGGCGTCAGCAATGACGTTGAACTGGCGCATCGCATGTTTGACGGTTGGTAATGAACACCTTTTTTTCCCGTTTAATCACCGTTGTTGCCTGCTTTTTTATTTTCTCCGCCGCGTGGTTCTGCCTGTGGAGCATCAGCCTGCATCTGGTAGAGCGCCCGGAGCTGGCGGCGCTGCTCTTTCCCTTCGGCCTGCGCCTGGGACTTATGCTGCAATGTCCGCGCGGATACTGGCCAGTATTGCTGGGCGCGGAGTGGCTGCTGGTGTACTGGTTAGCGCAGGAAGTTGCGCTGGCCCATCTGCCGCTTTTGATGATCGGTAGTGTGTTGACGCTACTGCCCGTGGCGCTGACTTCGCGTTACCGCCATCAGCGCGACTGGCGCACGTTATTGCTTCAGGGCGCGGCCCTCACCGCCGCGGCGCTACTGCAATCCCTGCCCTGGCTGGGGCAGGGGGAAGCGGCATGGAACGCGCTACTGCTGACCCTCACGGGTGGTCTGACGCTGGCCCCCATCTGCCTGGTTTTCTGGCACTATCTCACCAGCACTACCTGGCTGCCGCTGGGACCATCGCTGGTATCGCAGCCGGTAAACTGGCGCGGGCGGCATCTGATCTGGTATCTGCTGCTGTTTATCGTCAGTCTGTGGCTGCAACTGGGTTTACCTGCTGAACTTTCGCGCTTTACGCCGTTCTGCCTGGCGTTGCCGATTATCGCGCTCGCCTGGCATTATGGCTGGCAGGGCGCGCTCATTGCCACGCTGATGAATGCTATCGCGCTGATCGCCAGCCAGACCTGGCACGATCATCCCGTCGATTTATTACTTTCGCTGTTGGCGCAAAGCCTGACCGGGCTACTGCTTGGCGCGGGCATTCAGCGTCTGCGCGAGCTGAACCAGTCGTTGCAAAAGGAGCTGGCGCGCAACCATCGGCTGGCGGAGCGTCTTCTGGAGACCGAAGAGAGCGTGCGGCGCGATGTTGCGCGTGAGCTGCACGATGACATCGGGCAGACCATCACCGCGATTCGAACCCAGGCGGGCATTGTGCAACGACTGGCGGCGGATAACGGCGGCGTGAAGCAGAGCGGGCAACTTATCGAGCAGCTTTCGCTGGGCGTGTATGACGCCGTGCGTCGCCTGCTGGGGCGCTTGCGCCCGCGCCAGCTAGACGACTTAACGCTGGCGCAAGCCATCCGTTCGCTGCTGCGCGAAATGGAGCTGGAAAGCCGCGGTATTGTCAGTCACCTCGACTGGCGAATTGACGAAACGGCGTTGAGTGAAAGTCAGCGCGTGACGCTGTTTCGCGTCTGTCAGGAAGGGCTGAATAACATCGTAAAACATGCCAATGCCAGCGCGGTGACGCTCCAGGGCTGGCAGCAGGATGAGCGGCTGATGCTGGTGATTGAGGATGACGGCAGCGGCCTGCCGCCGGGCTCTCAGCAGCAGGGCTTCGGCCTGACCGGAATGCGCGAACGCGTGTCGGCGCTCGGCGGGACGCTAACCATCTCTTGTACCCACGGTACGCGGGTGAGCGTCTCGTTGCCCCAGCGTTACGTTTAAGGAAGGATAATGCTTTCGTTTTTAAAAGCCCCGGCCAACGCGCCGCTCATCACCGATAAGCACGAGGTTGATGCCCGCTATCGCTACTGGCGGCGGCATATCCTGATCACCATTTGGTTGGGTTACGCGCTGTTCTATTTCACCCGTAAAAGCTTTAACGCCGCCGCGCCGGAAATCCTTGCCAGCGGCATACTGAGTCGCAGCGATATCGGCCTGCTGGCGACGCTGTTTTATATCACCTACGGGGTGTCGAAATTTGTCTCCGGCATCGTTAGCGATCGCTCTAACGCTCGCTATTTTATGGGCATCGGGCTGATTGCGACCGGCGTAGTGAATATTCTGTTCGGCTTCTCGACCTCGCTGTGGGCCTTTGCTCTGCTATGGGCGCTGAACGCCTTTTTCCAGGGGTTTGGATCGCCGGTTTGCGCCCGTTTGCTGACCGCCTGGTACTCGCGTACCGAGCGCGGCGGCTGGTGGGCGTTATGGAACACCGCGCATAATGTCGGCGGGGCGCTGATCCCTCTCGTTATGGCCGCTGTCGCCCTGCATTATGGCTGGCGCGTCGGAATGATGGTGGCCGGGTTGCTTGCCATCGGGGTGGGCATGGTCCTCTGCTGGCGGCTGCGCGACCGTCCGCAGGCGATTGGTTTACCGCCGGTAGGCGACTGGCGGCACGATGCGCTGGAGGTCGCCCAACAGCAAGAGGGCGCGGGGCTAAGTCGCAAAGAAATCCTCGCTAAATATGTGCTGTTGAATCCCTATATCTGGCTGCTTTCGCTATGTTATGTCTTAGTGTACGTGGTGCGCGCGGCGATCAACGACTGGGGCAACCTGTATATGTCTGAGACGCTGGGCGTGGATTTGGTCACGGCCAACACGGCAGTATCGATGTTTGAGCTGGGGGGATTTATCGGCGCGCTGGTGGCGGGCTGGGGCTCGGACAAACTCTTCAACGGTAACCGCGGACCGATGAATTTAATCTTCGCTGCCGGGATTTTGCTCTCTGTGGGTTCGCTGTGGCTGATGCCGTTCGCCAGCTACGTCATGCAGGCGGCCTGTTTCTTCACCACCGGTTTCTTTGTCTTCGGCCCGCAGATGCTCATTGGCATGGCGGCGGCGGAGTGCTCGCATAAAGAGGCGGCGGGCGCGGCCACCGGCTTTGTCGGCCTGTTCGCCTATCTCGGCGCGTCGCTTTCCGGCTGGCCGTTAGCGAAAGTGCTGGAGATCTGGCACTGGACCGGTTTTTTTGTGGTCATCGCCATCGCGGCGGGGATCTCCGCGCTATTGCTGCTGCCATTTCTGAACGCCCAGGCCCCACGCGAGACCCACGAAGCGTGATGCACCTCACCTTTTTGCGCTGAATGGGGCAAAACTAAGAAATTTTCCCGGTTTTGCCTGGACGCTGTCGCAGGCCCCTTTTCCTGTGGATTTTTACAATGCCTACCATTCGCAGGTATAAAAATTAGCTCAGGAGTAATCCATGCTGGCCTTCTTAAACCAGGTGCGCAAGCCGACCCTGGATCTGCCGCTCGATGTGCGGCGTAAAATGTGGTTCAAGCCGTTCATGCAGTCCTATCTGGTGGTTTTTATCGGCTACCTGACCATGTACCTGATCCGCAAAAACTTTAATATCGCGCAGAACGACATGATCTCTACCTACGGGTTGAGCATGACCGAGCTGGGGATGATTGGCCTGGGCTTCTCGATCACCTATGGCGTGGGGAAAACGCTGGTTTCCTACTACGCTGACGGTAAAAATACCAAGCAGTTTCTACCGTTTATGTTGATCCTCTCCGCTATCTGTATGCTCGGCTTCAGCGCCAGCATGGGCGCGGGGTCAACCAGTCTGTTTCTGATGATCGCTTTCTATGCCCTGAGCGGTTTCTTCCAGAGTACCGGCGGATCGTGCAGCTACTCGACCATCACCAAATGGACTCCGCGTCGTAAACGCGGCACCTTTCTCGGCTTCTGGAATATCTCCCACAACCTCGGCGGCGCGGGCGCGGCAGGCGTGGCGCTGTTCGGCGCCAACTACCTGTTCGACGGTCACGTCATCGGCATGTTTATCTTCCCGTCGATTATCGCGCTGATCGTTGGCTTTATCGGTCTGCGTTTTGGCAGCGACTCCCCGGAATCTTACGGTCTGGGCAAAGCTGAAGAGCTGTTCGGCGAAGAGATCAGCGAAGAGGACAAAGAGACTGAAGAAAATGAAATGACCAAGTGGCAGATCTTTGTTGAATATGTGTTGAAAAACAAAGTGATCTGGCTGCTGTGCTTCTCCAATATCTTCCTGTATGTGGTACGTATTGGTATCGACCAGTGGTCAACCGTCTACGCCTTCCAGGAACTGAAACTTTCTAAAGAGGTGGCGATTCAGGGCTTTACCTTGTTTGAAGTGGGCGCGCTGGTCGGCACGTTGCTGTGGGGCTGGCTCTCTGACCTGGCGAACGGTCGTCGTGCGCTGGTAGCCTGTGTGGCGCTGGCGTTAATCATCGCCACCCTCGGCGTCTACCAGCACGCCAGCAACCAGTATGTCTATCTGGCCTCGCTGTTCGCGCTCGGTTTCCTGGTGTTTGGGCCGCAGCTATTAATTGGCGTGGCGGCTGTCGGTTTCGTACCGAAAAAAGCCATCGGCGCTGCGGACGGTATCAAAGGAACCTTCGCTTATCTTATCGGCGATAGCTTTGCCAAGCTGGGTCTGGGCATGATTGCCGACGGCACCCCCGTTTTTGGTCTGACCGGCTGGGCGGGTACCTTCGCTGCGCTGGACGCCGCCGCGATCGGCTGTATCTGCCTGATGGCGATGGTCGCCGTGATGGAAGAGCGCAAAATCCGCCGTGAGAAAAAAATTCAGCAAGTTAATATCGCTTAAATGTGTGCATTTGGTAACGTTTTGCCCGGCTTAACGCCGGGCTTTTTTATGCCTTGCGTTCGTCAGACAGGACATCCGGCGTCTGGCGTAAATGAAGACAGGCGTTAATAAATCACATCCTGACAGGCCAGAACGTCGACAGTTATAAATTTACCGTTATGATGGGCATCCTGTTTGGTGACGGATGTGCGCATGATTTGGTTGATTCTGGCCACGTTTGTGGTGGTGTTTATTGTGGGGTTTCGGGTACTGACATCGGATACCCGCCGGGCGATTCGCCGCCTGAGCGAACGTCTGAATATTGATGTAGTGCCGATAGAATCGATGATTGATCAGATGGGTAAAACGGCGGGCGGTGAATTTTTACAGTATCTGCATCGCCCTGATGAGTCGCATTTGCAAAATGCCGCTCAGGTGTTACTGATCTGGCAAATGGTGATTGTCGATGGCGGCGATCAGAATTTGCAGCGGTGGCATCGGTTGCTGCAAAAAGCGCGTTTAGCCGCGCCGATCACCGATACACAGGTACGGCTGGCGCTGGGCTTTTTGCGCGAAATGGAACCCGATATGCAGGAGATCAACGCGTTTCAACTGCGCTATAACGCCTTTTTTCAGCCGGAAGAGGGTGTCCACTGGCTGCATTGATACTCTTCACTATCTCGATAACAAAAGACGAGATGAATGAGGCTGGCAAGGGCGGAGAGCCACGATTAACGGTCGGATAGCGCGATTCATCGTTAACTAAATAAAGCGTAGCCGCCATCGTATTTGCTAAGGGTGAACCACAGAAGTAACGCACCGAATAACCGCTAACGACGCCAAAACGTCAGAGACTTGTAGCTCATCATTTCCGTGACATATATCACAGAAATGTGATCTTGTTTTGAACACTAAAACTGTGACTCCTTGCCATACCTCCTGTCTCAAAATTTCTTATCATAAACTCGAAGTTGTACATGATTGTCTATAGACAACTCTAAATGTTTAGGCGCGCACCATGAAAACATTGTAGTGGCACACTGAATTTGCCCACCCCCAGACATCCGACTTAGCCTTAACAGACCATCGGTAAAACCCTCATACCAGCACCTTTAGCCCGTGTTTTTGGACAACATTAAGTAGTTTCAGTGACATCCCGCTGGGACGCTTGGCGCCGCTTTCCCACTTTTGAACCGTTGATACGCTGGTATTCAGGTACCGAGCGAAAACCGACTGGCTAACATTGAGTTCTTCTCGTAACGCTTTTATTTCAAGTGGCTGCAGGTCTTTGATGCTGCTTAAGCAGGCCGTGTCAAAACTGCGCATTGTCTCCTGGGGAATGGCATCCACGCTAAATAATCCAGATGCCGCGCTATGAATCGCTTCAAAGGCAGGGCTTTTGAATTTAGTTTTTGCTGACATGGTGCACCTCTACCAGTTCTTTGTTATTAATGAGTGCCGTTATCTGATCTTCGGTCAGGCAAGCATAGTGTTTTGCTAACTCACAGAAACCCGCGAGTTCGCGATAGCTAATGTTGGCCATATCCTGTTTGGCATACAGGAAGGTGTAAAACCAATGTTCGCCTCCCTTTGCCAACACGATTGCGCGATCGCGGTTTTGATTGAGACGTTTTTTATAAACTCCGCCGCCAAGATTATCTGCTTTTCCTTGCAGTACGGCGTTGATGGCCTCGCTTAACTCGTCATCTTTTATCGTGTGGGACTTCGCTTCTCTGTTAAACCACCTGGTTTTGAAGATTCGCATCAGGTTGACATCCTGTAATCTAAAGTATAGCACCAGGTGATACACTATGTCTTACCTTTTGATTTTACACGCAGCGAGAGAAGATAATTCTCAACGCTCGACCAGCCTCGCAAAATGCAGCGCAACAATGTCAGTTGCTAAAACGTTAATCAGATCACATTTTGTAATGTTACACTGCATGAATTTTCCGCACTAAAACGACGCAGGTAACCACAATGAATGAAAATATCGCAGAAAAATTCCGCGCTGATGGGGTTGCCAGGCCTAACTGGTCAGCCGTTTTTGCCGTGGCGTTTTGTGTCGCCTGCCTGATTACCGTTGAGTTTTTGCCCGTTAGTCTGTTGACGCCGATGGCGCAGGATCTGGGGATCTCCGAGGGCGTCGCCGGTCAGTCGGTCACCGTTACGGCGTTTGTCGCGATGTTTTCCAGCCTGTTCATTACCCAGATTATTCAGGCGACCGACAGGCGTTATATCGTTATTCTGTTCGCCGTTTTGCTGACGGCTTCTTGTCTGATGGTCTCCTTTGCCAACAGCTTTACGCTGCTGTTGCTGGGCCGCGCCTGTCTTGGGTTGGCGCTGGGCGGATTCTGGGCGATGTCGGCGTCGCTGACCATGCGACTGGTTCCCGCGCGTACCGTGCCGAAAGCGCTGTCGGTGATTTTTGGCGCGGTTTCCATCGCGTTAGTGATCGCCGCGCCGCTGGGCAGTTTTTTGGGCGGTATTATTGGCTGGCGTAATGTCTTTAACGCCGCTGCGGTGATGGGCGTACTGTGCGTCATCTGGGTGGTGAAATCACTGCCGTCGCTGCCGGGCGAACCTTCTCACCAGAAACAGAATATGTTTAGCCTGTTGCAACGCCCTGGCGTGATGGCCGGGATGATCGCCATCTTTATGTCTTTTGCCGGGCAGTTCGCTTTCTTTACCTATATTCGCCCGGTCTATATGAATCTGGCGGGCTTTGACGTTGATGGTCTGACGCTGGTGTTGCTCAGTTTTGGTATTGCCAGCTTCGTTGGCACTTCTTTCTCATCTTATGTCCTGAAACGTTCGGTAAAACTGGCGCTGGCCGGTGCGCCGCTGCTACTGGCGCTGAGCGCGCTGACGCTCATTGTGTGGGGAAGCGACAAAACCGTGGCGGCGGCAATAGCGATTATCTGGGGACTGGCGTTTGCGCTGGTGCCGGTGGGATGGTCAACGTGGATCACTCGTTCCCTTGCCGATCAGGCGGAAAAAGCCGGTTCCATCCAGGTCGCGGTGATTCAACTGGCAAATACCTGTGGCGCGGCGGTGGGCGGTTATGCGCTCGACAATTTCGGGCTGCTTTCGCCGCTGGCGCTTTCCGGTGGTCTGATGCTGTTGACGGCGTTAGTCGTGGCGGCGAAAGTCCGTATTACGCCAATGAGTTGATATTGCTGCCATTTGTAGGCCGGATACGACGTTAGTCGTTATCCGGCAATAATAAATGCTTAATCAAAACCGTTATGCTCTGCGGTGGCGGCAAACCATTCTCCGCTTTTTTTCACCGTGCGCGTTTGGGTGGCTAAATCCAGTTGTACAAAACCATAGCGATTTTTATAGCCGTTCAGCCATGACCAGTTATCGATAAAGGTCCACATGTGGTAGCCAAGACAGTGACAGCCCTCGCTAATGCCTTTATGCAGCCATTTAAGATGCTCAGAAATAAAGTCAATCCGGTAATCATCGTGAATCTGTCCCGCTTGCACAAAACGCTGCTCGTTCTCAACGCCCATCCCGTTTTCGGAGATAAAACAGCGCGGATTGCCGTAATTATCCCGCAGGTTGGTGATGATGTCGTAAATTCCTGGCGCGTAAATTTCCCAGCCGCGGTAAGGGTTCATCTTGCGCCCCGGCATGTCGTAATAGTCAAATAACCACTCCGGCATAAACGGCGCTTGCGGATTCACCGCCGTATCACGGCATTTCACGCGGCGCGGCTGATAATAGTTAATCCCCAGTAAATCGATTTTGCCGTCGGCAATAAGCTGACGGTCGCCTGGCTGACAGGCAGGCAGCTGGTCATAGGTTTTCAGCAGCGCCACCAAGTCCGCCGGGTATTCTCCCTTTAATACCGGGTCAAGAAAACTGCGGTTGAATAACAGATCCGCATGATGCGCGGCTTGCACATCGGCGGGATGCTGCGAGCGTGGGTAGGACGGCGTCAGATTCAGCACCACGCCGATTTCACCGTCGTAGCGCCCGGCGCGCCAGGCGCGCACGGCGGTCGAGTGCGCCAGCACGGTATGGTACGCCACGGTGGCCGCACGTTTAAAATCCACCACATTGGGATAGTGGAAGTCGTACAAATAGCCGCCTTCCACCGGCACAATCGGCTCGTTAAAAGTAAACCAGTGCTTCACGCGGTCGCCAAACAAGGTAAAACACGTTTGCGCGTACCGACCAAACGCCTCTACGACGTCGCGATTTTCCCAGCCGCCTTTCTCCTGCATGACCATCGGCATATCAAAATGGAACAGCGTAATAAACGGCGTGATGCCCTGCGCCAGTAGCTCGTCGATGACGTGATTGTAGAAGCTCACCGCTTGTGGATTCACCTCGCCTACACCGTCTGGAATGAGCCGCGCCCAGCTTAGCGAGGTGCGAAAACTGTTGTGTTTTAACTGTTTCAGTAGCGCGATGTCTTGCTTCCAGTGGCGATAGAACGTTGAGGTTTCCGCTGGACCGATGCCCTGATGAAAACGACCCGGCTGGCGCTCGAACCACACATCCCACGTGGTCTGGCTTTTACCGCCATTCAGACTATCCCCTTCGGTTTGCAACGCTGAGCAGGCGCTGCCCCACCAGAAGTTATCGGGAAAACGGTATCGCATTGTCGTACTCCTTGATCGCGTAAATTCGCTCCAGAATACGCGTTTTTAGCGAACAGAAACCGGTTACAGTCCGCATTTTCGCGACCAAAAAGCGGAAAAGCGGTGCTACATCTCCGGGCATTCCACCTTGCCGAGAGCCTGCCAGTAGTTATGCTGATTGTTGCGCTCTATCGCGATCATCGCCTCCCGAATATGCTGCTGGTTCCCCTCGCTCGCCATGATTTTTTTCTCCCAGGCTTCATCGGTTAGCGCGCCTTTGGGCGTACACATTTTGCGCAAATCCTTTAAAATCGTGGTTTTTTCATGCGCCGACTGGAGTGAGCTAAACGGAGAGTCGGCATACGTGACGCCAGGTAGCGCGACAAGCGAGGCAATAAGCAGAAGCGTTTTTCGTTTCATAAACGGTATCCTTATCGGTTTGCACTTTTTCAAGAGTAAGTGTAGACCGTGCGACGTTCACTCATCGGGGCGTGCTATCCGTTGGCGTTGAAGTCAGGCAAAAGTGGGAAGGCGGTTTCTCGCTGCGCCTTCACTTTCTTGCGTGGCAGAATAGTGTATGTTCTGACTACTCTTTTATTTCGTAAGCGGTAGTGTAATGAGACGTATTGAGATCGTACTGGGAGAGCTGGAACGGCTGACGCGCGGGCTATGTCTTGCCGATTTGGCGCAGGAGACGGCGTTTACGGCGGAGGCGATAGGTTTCAATCTTGGGCTGGCGCGTAACTCCGTCAGCAAAGATCTCAATCAGTTATGGAATGACGGCCTGGCAATCAAAAGCCGTGGCCGCCCGGTCTATTTTCTGCATCGCCAGGCGCTGGAAACGTTGCTGGGACGACAGCTGGAAGAGTCTGAACGCGAGGTGCGGTCGGTGGCGGATGTGCTGCCGCATGAAGAGCATTACGCGCCCGACGATCCGTTTACCAGCCTGATTGGTTACGATCGCAGCCTGCGCGATGCGGTAGAAAAAGGCCGTGCGGCGGTGCTCTATCCGCACGGTTTACACGTTCTGCTTACCGGACCGTCCGGCGTCGGTAAAACCTTTTTTGCGGAACTGATGCACCGTTTCGCCTGTGAACAGGCGAGCGGCGCTATCCCGCCGCTGGTCTACTTTAACTGCGCGGAATACGCCCATAACCCGGAACTGCTCTCCTCGCATCTGTTTGGTCATCGGCAGGGGGCGTTTACCGGCGCGAATGAACATAAAACAGGCCTCGTGGAGCAGGCGGACGGTGGTTATCTGCTGCTGGACGAGGTGCACCGTCTGTCTTATGAAGGGCAGGAAAAGCTGTTCTCTATTCTGGATAAAGGCGAGTACCGTCCGCTTGGCGTGAGCAGCCAGCCGCGATCAATTTCGGTACGCCTGATTTGCGCCACTACCGAGCCGGTCGGGTCGGCGCTGTTACGTACTTTCCAGCGGCGTATTCAGGTATGCATTGATTTGCCGGGCATTCGCCAGCGCTCCGTTGAAGAACAGATCGAACTGATCGTGGGGTTCTTACAGCGGGAAAGCCGCAAAATAGAACGCACAGTCAGCATTGATAAACCGTTGTTGCTCTGGTTGCTGAATAAACCCCTGGAAGGCAATATCGGTCAGCTAAAAAGCGATATTCAGTTTCTTTGCGCTCAGGCGTGGGCATCGGGAATGACCGAGCATAACGACACGCTACAGCTGGATAAACGGCTGGCGGAGATGTCGGTTAACCCGACGCCGGAACAGCGTCTATTGGTGGATACGCTGTTTGACGGTAAAGCGCGGCTAAATATAGACGCGCGCACGCTGCCCGCATTGAAGACGTCGCTGGCGACCGGGGCGGAAATTGAAGAGAGCGACCTCTTTTACAGCTTCCTGACGCGCGAGTATGTTAATTTGCGCAACAGTAACGTCCCCCCGGCGGAGACGCTGGCGATCCTGAAAAATAAACTCAGCTCGATTTTTGAATACGGTCTCTACAGCCGCGACAGCGTGGCGCATCCGCCGCGCTATGGCGACCAGATTGAAGAGCGCGTGACGCTGCTGATTGGCTGCGTAGAGCAGGTGTTGGGCTTTTCGCTGCCGGAAAATCTGGTTAACCCACTGCGTAAACACTTCCTGGCGCTGATAGGCTACGTGCAGCGCGGCCTGATCCCGCAGCTTTACTCTTCCAGTTTGATCCTGGATCGCTGCAAAGACGAATATGACAACGCCGCGCTGCTGTGTCGGAAAATCAACGAACTGCTGCATATTCAGTGTCCGGCGACGGAAGTGGTCTGGCTATGCCTGTTCCTGAAAGAGTGCCGCCATTATCGTCAGCGCATCGATGCCAGCCCCGACTGCGGGGTCATTTTGATCGCCCACGGCGCGACCACCGCCACCAGTCAGGCGCAATATGTCAATCGTGTGCTGGAGCGCGAGCTGTTCAGCGCCATCGACATGCCGTTTGAACAGTCGGTGCATGACACGCTGGAAACGCTGACTCAAATGATTCAAACCCGCCAATATCGGCGGCTTATCCTGTTGGTGGACATCGGTTCATTGATCCATTTCGGCAGTACGATCAGTAAGTTATTCCAGATAGATGTTTTGCTCATGCCGAACATCACGCTGACCAGTCTGCTGGAAGTCGGGCTGGATTTAAGCTATGAAACCAGCGACTTACCACAGTTGACGGCGCTCCTGCAGAGTAAAAATATCCCCTGCCAGCTTTGTACGCCGCAGCAGGAGAACGGCGGCAAAGTGCTGGTCATCTCCTGTATTACCGGCATGGGAACGGCGGAAAAAATCAAAAAGGTGCTGGAGGAGAGCTTTGGCGAACTGATGTCGCAAGATACCAGGATGGTGATCCTTGATTATAACGAGGTACGAAGTCTGGAGCGCGTTCAGCAGGCATTGAATGCCAGCGAGCGGCTGGCGGGGATTGTCGGCACTTTCCAGCCGGGGTTGCCGGATATTCCGTTTATTTCGCTGGAAGAGCTTTTCTCCGAACAAGGGCCTGAACTGGTGTTGAGCCTGTTAACGCCCGATCTGTCCAACGCTGAACGCCGTCTGGAGATGGAGCGCAGCGCCATGCGCTTTATCAGCGCGCTAACGATGGAGAGCATCATCAACCATATTTCCGTGCTTAACCCGCAGCGTATTCTGAAAGAGATGGAGGGCGTTTTTAACCATCTGACGTCTTCGCTTTCCCTGAAACCAAGCCGCCAGGTGACACTGCGCTTCCTGATCCACTGCTGCTGTATGGTAGAGCGTATTGTGATTAACCGAAAACCGTTACAGATGGCGCTGGAAAGTCAGCCGAATCTGGACGCGCGCGCGTTTAGTGTCATCAAATCCGCTTTTCTGCCGATCAAAGACGCCTACGCCATCCGTTTATCGGATGCGGAATATTTTTATATCTACGAACTGCTCTATAGCTAATCCTTTTACTGGCGGGGCTTCGCGCCTCGCCAGACCTTTCTTCTTCCTCGCGTGACACAAATTCTGGCACAACCTTTGCTCTTCTGATGATGCGTTATGCCGGATAGCGGCGTAAACGCCTTATCCGGCCTACCGGGAGCGTCCTGTAGGCCCGGTAAGCGCAGTGCCACCGGGCAATATATGCCGGTGTTCTCATGTAATTGCGCCAGGAGGCCATTATTTTGACTACCACACAACCGTTGCCCCACATCCTGCTGCTGACGCATGGCGGCTGGGGACAACCGCTTTGCAACAGCCTGCGTATGGTCACGGGCGAAATTAAAGGCGTGACGGAAATCGCGCTAATGCCTGTCGATACGCTGGGCGAGTTTTATCAACGCGTCGAGGCCGTGGTGAAAACGCTGCCGGAAGGCTCGCTGATCCTGACGGATTTTGTCGGCGGCACGACGTCCAACGTCGCGGCGCGGCTAAGCGCCGATTATCCGGTGGCGGTGATTGCCGGATTGAATGCGTCGCTACTGCTGGAGGCGCTGGACAGGCGCGAACAAGGGATGCTAACCGCCTGCGTGGATGAGTTAGTTGAGGTCGGGCGTAGTAGCTGCCTGGATGTGGTCGCCCATGTACGTCAGCTACAACAATCACTCTAAGGAAAACATCATGGCCAATATCGTTTTATGCCGCATCGACAGCCGTCTCATTCATGGACAGGTTGTCACGAAGTGGGTCGGACAATCTCAGGCGAACCGGATAGCCGTTGTGAGTGATGAACTGGACGCCGATCCGTTTATGAAAAATATCTACCTGATGGCGGCGCCGCCAAATATCAAAGTGGATTGCTTCGGCAACCAGAGTTTTGCCGCTGCATGGAAAGAAAATCAGCTTGGCGACGGTAACGTGCTGGTGCTTTTTCCCTCACTGGCGGCGGTGCAGGACGCCATACAATTGGGCTTTGACGTCACCCGCATTCAGGTTGGCGGTCTCGGCGGCGGGCCAAACCGCAAGGCGGTTTTTCAGAATATTACGCTGGATGAAAAAGACGTCGGCATTCTTAACGACCTGAAAAACCGTGGCGTTCAGGTATTTTTCCAGACCATTCCGGAAGATAAGCCGCAGCCGCTCGACGATATCCTGAAAAAATTCTAACCCTCTAATAGACACAAAATCATTCTGGATGCATCGAGGCGGCAACTGAGTGAATCCCCTGGAGCTTACTAAAGTAAGTGACTGGGGTGAGCGAAGGCAGCCAACAAAGAGGCAGCCTGAAGGATGAAGTGTATAGGATAACACTATGGATACCTTACTCTTTGCAAGCCTGATGGGGTTGTATTACTGGTTTGCCCGTTTACGCCTCGGCTACACCTTCTCCGCGATGCTGTTACAACCGGTGGTGATCGCGGTATTTGTCGGGCTTTTGCTTGGCAATATGCAGACCGCGATGATTATCGGCGCAGGGATGCAGCTCGTTTATTTGGGCGTGACCTCAACGCCGGGCGGCAACGTGCCGTCGGACCCGGCGCTGGCGGCCTGTATCTCCATTCCTATCGCGGTGAAGGCCGGTATGGACCCAAACCTGGCGATCGCGCTGGCAATCCCGTTTGGCGTGATTGGCGTGTTTCTCGATCAGCTGAGGCGCACGCTGAATGCCGCCTGGGTGCATATGGCGGATAAACACGCGGAAACGGCAAACATGGCGGGCATCATGCGTTGCGCCTTTCTTTACCCGGCATTGCTGGGGTTGGTGCTGCGCTTCCCGGTGGTCTTTGCCGCTAACTACTTTGGCCAGGATGTGGTGGAAAGTTTCCTTAAACTGATGCCGCACTGGTTAACCCACTCCTTTGAAATCATGGGCGGCATTCTGCCGGCGCTGGGCTTTGCCATCACCATTATGGTGATCGGTAAAAAGAGCCTGTTGCCGTGGTTTATCGGCGGGTTCTTCGCGGTGTTATACCTCAAGGTCGACATCATGGCGATGGCCATCTTCGGCACCTGTGTCGCCTTCCTGATTAAAGGCCTGGCGAAAAATGAAGGAGCAGCATGATGAGCAGTGACGTAATGCAACATGAACTGGTTGAGCGCGCGCGGGAAAGCGGGGCGCTGACCAAAGCAGATATCACCAAAGCCTGGTTTATCTACTGGCTGGGCGCCGAGGTTTCCAGCTCCTATGAGCGCTTACAAAGCCTGATTTTCTGCGCCTCGATGACGCCGATCATCAAAAAACTTTACCCACAAAAAGAGGAGCAGGTAGAAGCGCTAAAACGCCACCTTAACTTCTTTAACTCCGAGCAGACCTTCGGCGCGGTGATTCAGGGCATCTCTATTGCCATGGAAGAACAAAAAACGCGCGGCGAGCCGATTAACGACTCGTCTATCACCGGCATTAAAACGGGCCTGATGGGGCCGCTTGCCGGGATGGGCGACTCGATTATCTGGGCGGCGGTGATGCCGCTGTTGATAGCGATCTTTATTCCGTTCGCGGCAAATGGCAGCGCGATGGGCGGTATTATCCCGCTGATTCTCTACCCGGCGATCACCCTGGCGATCAGCTACGGCATGGTCCACAAGGGATATACGCTGGGGCGTGATTCGATTATCGGCCTGCTGCAAGGGGGGCGAATCAAAGAACTGATCTACGGGGCCAACGTGCTGGGTTTGATCATGATGGGCGCGCTTTCCGCCAGCTACGTCAAAATCACCACGCCGTTAAAAATTAGCGCCTTGAAAGGATCTGAAGTGGTGGTTCAGCAGATCCTCGACTCTATCGCGCCGGGCTTACTGCCACTGGCGGCGGTATTCGCCATCTACTTCTATCTGGTAAAAAAAGGGCCGCGCTACACCACCATTTTGCTGTCGATTGTCGCACTGAGCATAGTCTGTTCGTTGTTGGGAGTGCTGTAAATCATGACGCCGAATATCTATCAACAACTGGGGTTGAAAAAGGTCATTAACGCCTGCGGCAAAATGACCATTCTGGGCGTCTCAAGCGTCGCGCCGGAGGTCATGCAGGCCACCGCGCGCGCGGCTTCCGCTTTCGTCGAGATTGACGCGCTGGTGGAAAAAACCGGCGAACTGGTATCGCGCTATACGGGTGCTGAAGATAGCTATATCACCTCGTGCGCCTCGGCGGGTATTGCCATTGCCGTCGCTGCCGCTATCACCCACGGCGATCGGGCGCGCGTCGCCCTGATGCCGGACAGTACCGGTATGGCCAATGAGGTAGTGATGCTGCGCGGGCATAATGTGGACTACGGCGCGCCAGTCGCCAGCGCCATTCGTCTTGGCGGCGGGCGCATAGTGGAAGTGGGGGCGAGCAATCTGGCGGCCCGCTGGCAACTGGAAAGCGCCATTAACGAAAAGACCGCCGCGCTACTGTATGTGAAATCACACCATTGCGTACAGAAAGGCATGTTGAGCATTGACGATTTTGTACAGGTGGCGCAGGCCAACCACCTGCCATTGATTGTCGATGCCGCGGCGGAAGAGGATTTGCACGGCTGGGTGGCGAGCGGCGCGGATATGGTTATCTATAGCGGCGCGAAAGCCTTTAATGCGCCAACCTCCGGGTTTATCACTGGTAAGAAAACGTGGATTGCCGCCTGCAAAGCGCAGCACCAGGGGATTGCCAGGGCGATGAAAATCGGCAAGGAAAACATGGTTGGGCTGGTGTATGCGCTGGAGAATTACCACCAGGGCCAGACGACCGTGACCGCCGCACAGTTACAGCCGGTCGCGGAAGCGATTTCCGCCATCCATGGACTTTATGCCGATATCGAACAGGATGAGGCCGGGCGTGCAATCTGGCGTATTCGTGTGCGGGTGAACGCATCTGAATTGGGGCTGAACGCGCAGGACGTCGAAGCGCAGTTGCGCGGCGGCGAGATAGCGATTTACGCCCGCAAATATCAGCTTCATCAGGGGGTTTTTAGCCTCGATCCACGCACGGTAGCTGAAGGGGAAATGGCATTGATTGTGGCGCGACTCAGGGAGATTGCAGAACATGCAGCAGATTAATTTTTATCGTCAGCGGGTAGCGATTAACGTACTGGCAAAGGATATCGCCAACGCGAAGGCTATCTATGAAGCCGCCGAAGGCCATGCGGTCATTGGCGTACTTTCCGCGCAGTTCGCTACGGTAGAAGAGGGCGTGCCGGAGGTGAAACGCTGGATGGCGGAGGTGCCGTCTATCTCAGTGGGTCTGGGCGCAGGCGACCCGGCGCAGTACTACAAAGCGGCGATGATTGCCGCCCATACTCACCCGGCCCATGTCAACCAGACCTTTACCGGCAGCGGCTTCGCGGCGGGCGCGCTGGCGGCGACGGGCGGCGAGCAAACGCATATCAACGCCCTGGTCAGCCCGACGGGAACGCCTGGCGAGGTGTTGATTTCTACCGGCGTCAGCAGCAGCCAGGGAACGCCAGCCCGCGTTTCCTGTGAAGCGGCGGTACGCATGATGCAGGATATGGGCGCACATGCGGCGAAGTTTTTCCCGATGGGCGGCGAAAAGTCGTTACCGGAACTCTATGCGCTGGCGACAACCGCCGCCCGCCACGGCATGACGCTTATCGAGCCGACCGGCGGTATCTCACTGGATAATTTCGGTATTATCCTGCAAACCTGCCTGGAAGCAGGCGTGCCGCGCGTTATGCCGCATGTTTACAGCTCGATTATCGATCCGCAAACCGGCAATACGCGCCCCGAAGACGTCATTCGGTTGATGGAGATAGTCAAAGCGCTGGTGTGAGATTTATCGCCGAAGAGCGCTACGTTTACCGGGCCTACAGATGACGTGTATTTGTAGGCCCGGTTAGCGTTACGCTACCGGGCGATAATGCGTAGCAGGCTGGGCAAAAAATGTACGTATTGCAGCCGTCAGTGATTCCCTTTCGAGCCTCCTCGCAGGGTTAAATTTTCCTGAATGCTGTCTGTATTTTTGGCGAGTACAGTGGCGTCATCTTATTCCTCAGGTGACGGATCGCCATGAAAAAAAGCCCCACGTCCACGCCTCATGATGCGGTATTCAAAACGTTTTTACGCCATCCGGATACCGCGCGGGATTTTCTCAATATTCATCTTCCCCATTCGCTAAGAATACGTTGCGATCTGACGACGTTAAAACTGGCGCCGGACAGTTTTATCGAGAAAAATTTACGCGCGTTTTATTCCGACGTCCTTTGGTCGCTAAAAACGTGTGAAGGCGACGGTTATATCTATGTCGTTATAGAGCATCAGAGTACGCCGGACGCGCATATGGCGTTTCGGTTAATGCGTTACGCGACTGCCGCGATGCAGCGCCATCTGGATGCTGGCCATAAAACGTTACCGCTGGTGATTCCCATGCTGTTTTACCATGGCGCGAAAAGCCCGTATCCCTTTTCGCTGTGCTGGCTGGATGAGTTTGACGATCCTGCACTGGCGCGTCAGCTTTATGCGACGGCATTTCCACTGGTAGACATTACGGTGGTGCCGGATAACGAGATTATGCAGCATCGACGTATCGCGATGCTGGAGCTGGTACAAAAGCATATACGTCAGCGCGACCTGATGGGATTGGTCGAGCGCTTAGCGGTACTTCTGATTACGGGAAACGCTAATGACAGTCAGCTAAAAGCGCTGTTTAATTATTTGCTAATACAGCATGGCAGCACGCCTCGTTTTGGCAAGTTTATTCGCGAGGTGACGCGTCGTGTTCCCCAACACAAGGAGAGATTAATGACGATCGTAGACAGAATACGTGAATCGGGGCGCAGAAAAGGTAAGCGTGAAGGCGTGCAACAAGGCATACAGCAAGGTATACATCAAGGTAAGCAGGAGGAAGCCTTGCGTATTGCGCATACGATGCTGGAACAGGGGATCGAGCGAGAGATGGTGCTGATGATTACCGGGCTTTCTGACGAAGAGATTAAGGCAAAGCGCCATTAAACTTTTCCCTCTTCCGCCCGGTCATCGTGATTATCAACGGCGTTAAGCGGCCCGCGCGCGTCGACGGGAATCGAGGGAGATCAGAATCACTGACGAGAGAATGAGCAGCGTGCCCAGCCAGTCCGGCAAGGTAAAACTAATCCCCAACAGCAGTAGCGACAGCAGGGCGCTGCTTAACGGTTCCGCGCAGCTTAAAATGCTGGCTTTGGGGCCACCAATCAGTTGCGCGCCTTTCAAATACAGGCTGAACGTCAGCGACGTACCGATCACCACAAGGTAGAAAAAGGCCAGAATCAGGCTGCCGCTCACCGCAAAGTGCGTTCCTTCTTTAGCGTAGAAGGGCAGCAGAATAAGGCCGCCAAAGGACATACTCCAGCCGACCACTGGCAGCGTGCCGTATTGGGCGATTAGCCTGGAAGGCCAGGTCGTATAAAAGGCGGCGGCAAATGCGGAGGCGATACCCCAGAACAGCGCGCCTGAAGAGATCGACAGCGATGTTGGATTGCCGTGAGTCACCAGTAAAAAGGTGCCGATAAGCGATGTAAGAATGGCGGTTAAGACCAGAATGCCTGGTCGTGTTCTTCGCGCTAATGCAAACCACGCCACAATAATGGTCGGCGATAAAAATTGCAGCACTGTCGCGGTGGCGGCATTGGATTTTTCAATCGTAAGCAGGAAGGTTAGCTGAACGGTGAGCGCGCCCACCACGGAGAAAATCAGCAGACTCAGTGCATCTTTGCGGTTTTTAAGAATCGAAAATATCTTATCGCCGTGCATAAAGGAGAAGGTCACCAGTATCAGCCCGGCGAATAACAAACGTATCATCGTCAGGAACTGTGACGACATACGGCTTTGCTCCATGATGTACTGCGCGCAAACGCCTGAACTCCCCCACAATACGGCGGCAATCAGGACGTTTAGCATCCCTTTTCTGGTGGAACCCATTTTTTCCTCGTCATGTTGTTTTATTTTTTTACGTGCAGGCATCATAACAGAGCTATCGCCAGCATTAAGCAGGAATTTATTGTTTAATGATTTCAGACGAGCCTGTTATTGACATAATATTGTCATTTTTTTGTCATAGGAAAATATCAAACAAACTTAAACAAATCGTCACTATCCCCGCCTTTGCACTTTACAGAACATATTGACTGACTATAATAAGCGCAAATTCATGCAGGAGTAATATGTTGGACAGTCACTTTTACGTAAATCATCTGGCAAGTTAACGCACGCTATTCCTGCGCTGCTTGCCGAACCGGTGGGCAGCAATCTCCCCTTGTGACGATTGTCATCCCAATAATGTTACAACACGCGCATTGTCGCGAGGTAATCGTCATGTTCATGTTTAAACACGCTTTATTTCCTCCGCCGTTAACACGACGCTAATTGCCTCAGGGCAGAAATTTGTCGTGTGCTAAATATAGCACGTACTTATTCTTCCAGAAAAAATGGAGGAACGTATGTTAATGTTTCCTTATATTTTGAATTTACTGGCCGCTATGCTGTTGGGCGCGCTGATTGGCGCGGAAAGACAATGGCGTCAACGTATGGCGGGATTACGCACTAATGCGCTGGTGGCGACAGGCGCCGCCGTTTTTATTCTGAGCTCCATGACGACATCGCCAGATAGCCCCGGGAGAATTGCGGCGCAGATTGTCTCTGGTATTGGCTTTCTGGGGGCGGGCGTCATCATGCGCGAAGGGATGAATGTGCGCGGACTGAACACTGCGGCAACGCTATGGTGTTCAGCGGGCATCGGCGTGTTATGCGGCTTAGGGCAGTTCAAAAATGCGCTGGCGGCGACGATCATTATTCTTTGTGCCAATATTTTATTGCGTGAAGCGGCGCAGCGTATAAATCAACTCCCGGTATCCGCCGAGGGAGAAAAACGTTATATCCTGAAAGTAACCTGTAATAAAGAAGATGAGAGCGCGGTTCGTCAGTGGTTACTGAATATCGTAAAAGAGGCCGCGATCTGTTTACAAGGGTTAGGTTCGGTCCCCGCTCAGGAACAGGGCTATAAAGAAATTCGTGCCGAGCTCGTGGGTCATGCTGATTATCGTAAAACGCGAGAACTGATTATATCCAGAATAGGTGATAACGATAATATCACCGCAATTCACTGGAGCATTGATAGTCAATAATAGTTTTTTATTCAATTTCAACATTACGCCAGGCGTATAAGGAGGGAATGATGGATATTCCCGAGTCGATAAAATAAAACCCACTCAAAATAGTGAGTAAGCAATAACCTTTTTTATGCATAGATAATTCTCCCGGGGCATTCACCTTCAAATCGTGAGTTTACTATTCCCTGGGCGTGATATGCAGGAAACACTACACCTTAATTTTGGGGATTCATCATGACTGACATGAACATTGAAAACCGGAAACTCAATCGCCCGGCGTCAGAAAATGATAAGCAGCATAAAAAAGTATTTCCGATCGAAGCGGAAGCTTTTCATAGCCCGGAGGAGACACTGGCGCGGCTGAACAGCCATCGTCAGGGCCTCACGATAGAAGAGGCCAGCGAACGGTTGAAAGTGTATGGGCGCAATGAAGTGGCGCATGAGCAAGTTCCTCCGGTGCTGGTTCAGCTTCTGCAGGCATTCAATAACCCGTTTATTTACGTTCTGATGGCACTGGCAGGGGTCAGTTTTATCACGGATTACTGGCTCCCGTTACGCCGTGGCGAAGAGACCGATCTCACCGGCGTGCTGATTATTCTGACGATGGTCAGTTTGAGCGGGTTATTGCGTTTCTGGCAGGAGTTTCGCACTAACAGAGCAGCACAGGCGCTGAAAAAGATGGTTCGCACCACCGCCACGGTGTTGCGTCGTGGGCCGGGCAATATAGGCGCGGTGCAGGAAGAGATTCCCATTGAAGAACTGGTGCCAGGCGATGTGGTTTTTCTGGCCGCAGGCGATCTGGTGCCCGCCGACGTCCGTCTGCTGGCGTCGCGCGATCTCTTTATCAGTCAGTCAATTCTTAGTGGTGAATCATTACCCGTAGAAAAATACGATGTTATGGCTGATGTGGCAGGTAAAGACAGCGAGCAATTGCCTGACAAAGATAAAAGCCTGTTAGATTTGGGCAATATCTGTCTGATGGGAACCAATGTAACCAGCGGCAGAGCGCAAGCGGTCGTGGTTGCGACGGGAAGCCGTACCTGGTTCGGCTCGCTGGCGAAATCCATTGTGGGTACGCGTACCCAGACGGCTTTCGATCGCGGAGTCAACAGCGTGAGCTGGCTGTTGATACGCTTTATGCTGATCATGGTGCCGGTTGTCCTGCTGATTAATGGTTTCAGTAAGGGAGATTGGGTAGAGGCTTCGCTGTTCGCGCTGGCGGTTGCGGTGGGGTTGACGCCGGAAATGTTGCCCATGATTGTCAGTTCCAACCTGGCAAAAGGCGCGATTGCGATGTCGCGGCGCAAAGTGATCGTCAAACGCCTGAACGCTATTCAAAACTTCGGCGCGATGGATGTGCTGTGTACAGATAAAACTGGCACCTTAACCCAGGACAATATTTTTCTGGAGCATCATCTGGATGTGAGCGGTGTAAAAAGCAGCCGGGTATTGATGCTGGCCTGGCTGAATAGTAGCAGCCAGAGCGGCGCACGGAATGTGATGGATCGCGCCATACTGCGTTTTGGCGAGGGCCGCATCGCACCATCGACAAAAGCGCGCTTCATTAAACGCGATGAACTGCCATTCGACTTTGTACGTCGCCGGGTATCGGTCCTGGTAGAGGATACGCAGCATGGAGACAGATGCCTGATCTGTAAAGGCGCCGTTGAAGAGATGATGATGGTAGCCACCCATCTTCGCGAAGGCGATCGTGTAGTGGCGCTGACGGAAACACGCCGCGAGCTGCTGCTGGCGAAAACCGAAGATTACAATGCGCAGGGATTCCGTGTATTGCTGATAGCGACACGTAAGCTGGATGGTTCCGGGAACAATCCGACATTAAGTGTGGAGGATGAGACCGAACTTACCATCGAAGGGATGCTCACTTTTCTCGATCCGCCGAAAGAGAGCGCCGGAAAAGCGATTGCCGCGTTGCGGGATAACGGCGTGGCGGTCAAAGTCCTCACCGGCGATAATCCGGTCGTGACGGCGCGTATCTGTCTGGAAGTGGGTATTGATACGCACGATATCCTGACCGGAACCCAGGTTGAGGCGATGTCAGATGCCGAACTGGCGTCTGAGGTGGAGAAACGCGCAGTATTCGCCCGGCTGACGCCGTTACAAAAAACGCGTATTTTGCAAGCGCTACAGAAAAATGGTCATACCGTTGGTTTTCTTGGGGATGGGATCAACGACGCGCCCGCGCTTCGTGATGCGGATGTGGGGATTTCCGTCGATAGCGCCGCCGATATTGCTAAAGAGTCATCAGATATTATTCTGCTGGAAAAAGATCTCATGGTGCTTGAGGAAGGCGTTATCAAAGGGCGGGAAACCTTTGGCAATATCATTAAATATCTGAATATGACCGCCAGCTCTAATTTCGGCAATGTTTTTTCGGTACTGGTAGCCAGCGCGTTTATTCCGTTTCTGCCGATGCTGGCGATTCATCTGTTGATCCAGAATTTGATGTACGATATTTCGCAGTTGTCGTTGCCGTGGGACAAAATGGATAAAGAGTTCCTGCGTAAGCCGCGGAAATGGGACGCGAAAAATATTGGTCGTTTTATGCTATGGATTGGCCCAACGTCTTCTATTTTCGATATCACAACCTTTGCGCTGATGTGGTACGTTTTTGCGGCTAATAACGTAGAGGCGCAGGCGCTCTTTCAGTCCGGCTGGTTTATTGAGGGTCTGCTCTCGCAGACACTGGTCGTGCATATGCTAAGGACGCAGAAAATACCGTTTATCCAAAGTCGGGCGACGTTGCCGGTATTATTGACGACCGGCTTGATTATGGCGATAGGCATTTATATTCCATTCTCACCTCTGGGCGCGATGGTTGGACTGGAGCCGCTGCCACTGAGCTACTTCCCGTGGTTGGTGGCGACATTATTGAGCTACTGTCTGGTGGCGCAAGGCATGAAGCGCTTTTATATCAAACGCTTTGGCCAGTGGTTTTAATGATGTTTGAGGATCACCCAGATGAATCGCTCACCCGATAAAATCATCGCGCTGATATTTTTACTGATTAGCCTGTTGGTGTTGTGTTTAGCCCTCTGGCAAATCGTTTTCTAACGAGGTGACGCCATGCAAAAAAGAGGGTTGGACAAAATTTTTTATCAGGTTGTCCTGATAGCAATCATTCTGATTTTACTGACTATCTGGATACGATAAGCTGCTGTTGGCGAGCCCCGCTTAAAATAAGAATCGATGTAGTTGTTCTTTTTATGGCGGGGCGCTATTTTCATGGTATCCCACATCAGAAGGGCAATATCATGAATAATCGTCGTGGTTTAACCGCCGTCCTGGCGACGTTGATTACGTTTTCCCTGAGCGCTACGCCTGTGCTGGCGAATCCGGGAAATGGCAATGGCGGCGGTCATGGTAATAACGCGGCTAATCAGGGTAATAACGGTAACGGACATAAAGGAAATGCCGGGCAAAAAACGGAACACCGTAAAAATGGCGGTAAACCGGATCACGTCGAGTCGGACATTAGCTACGCTGTCGCCAGGCAACTGGCAGTGAATTTAGGGCTGACGGGTTATCAGTCTTTACCTCCGGGGATTGCGAAAAATCTGGCGAGAGGAAAACCGCTGCCGCCGGGAATCGCTAAAAAAACGGTGCCGGCGTCTATGCTGGGACAATTACCTTATTATCCGGGCTATGAGTGGAAAATCGTTGGGGATAATCTGGTGCTGATCGCGCTCAGTACCGCGGTGGTCACGGCGATTATTAATGGCGTATTTGATTAAGAGCCTATCCCACCAGGCGTTATTGGCGCAGCCAGTTTGGACACGGACAGCGCGCAAAAACCGGAGCGTACACGTAGTACGTGAGGTTTGACTCGCTACGCTCGCCCTTCGGGCCGCCGCAAGCGGCGTTCAAAACGCTAACGCGTTTTGGCGAGCACTGCCCAGGTCCAAAATGGCAAGTAAAATAGCCCCATTTAATGGGGCTATTTAGTCTCTTCAGGGCGTTATTTATGCGCGTTGAGAATCCAGCAGTTCATTATTTTTTACTACTTCCTGCGCTTTGGTATAACTTTCAATCAGTAGCTGATAGGCCGGGAATATTTTGGTATATACATCCGCCCATTCTGCGGCATCTTCCCGATTCCAGGTACGTTGCAGCTCAGAGGCTACCGCCGCGGTATCCATTGGTACTACACCCGCCTGCACCACACGGGCCATCGTAATTTCCTGCGCCATTTTACTGTACGTACCGGAGGCATCAATTACCGCAAATACCTTGTACCCTTCCGCGACGGCGCTGATGGCTGGAAAAGCCATGCAGACACTGGTAATAGTACCGGCGATGATCAGCGTTTTACGGCCTGTCGCTTTTACCGCTTGTACAAAATCGGCATTATCCCAGGCATTAATTTCCCCTTTACGCGCGACATATTGCGCGTGGGGCGCATTCGCATGGATTTCCGGAATCAGCGGACCATTCGGTCCCTGTGGTACGGATGCGGTAGTAATGACCGGCATATTGCATAAGGTAGCGATCTTAGCCAGCGCCGCGGCGCGCGCGCGTAATTCCGGCATCGGCATGTCGCCGACGGTCTGAAACAGGCCACTTTGGTGGTCAATCAGCAGCATTACTGCGTCGTTAGCATCAATGGCAGGGCGTTGACCGTTAAAATTCGCGGGTGTAGACATAATTCATTCCTTGTTGTTGCCTTTCACTGATAGTCACTATCAGTGTTAAAGTCATTAATCGCCGGGGCGATTTCCGTTTTTAAGTTGATGACAGTAATCCGTTGCCGATTCTGGATTACCTTATTGAGTTCTTTCTGAAGGAATATTCATCGGCATCACCTTCAGTCGATTTACTTTCACGCGAATCTGTTATCACAACAATATTCATATTATGAATAAATGTTTCTATTTTACATGGCAGAGAGGATTATTTATTGAAAAAACAGGCTATATCTCTACAAATTGTTTCTTATAGATAGTTTTAAACTTATTTAGTATAAATTTGAAATAGTTCAATTAAGAGTTAATTTATTTATATTTAAATAACATAAAGCGTAGCTTAAATATTAAGTGGGAAGCGTGCTGACATTAAGTATGGCTACTGTAACTCTTAATAACTTGAAAACTATCCCTACATGACGAGTGCTGCTTTTTTGGATATTACAAGCCATTATAGAGAACACGTTCAATAAAACCCTGTCTTTCATATGATATAGATTGTCAGGATATATTTTTTCATGATTTATATATGAGATATTAAAGATAATATATTAGTGGGAGCTATGAGTTATAACTATGCTAGTAAGCATGGTAGTGCTGTTGCGTTGCGTATGGGTTATAAAGAGTTTCCGGATGAGAATGCTTATGATGATGCTTGCTATATTAAAGATGCCTTAAAATGGGTATTTAAGATAACAGGCTTAAAAAAAACGGCTGAGTGTTTACAGTGACGATGATCTTCGTAAACAGAATTATGATGTAGACACCTATTATCGCGTTGAAAATGAGCCGAAAGAAAGCGCTGAATCACCACAGGATTAACAGACACCTCAGCGTCAAAAATGGCTTAGGCAGATGTGCACATGAGTAGTAAGCGTTATCCTGAAATCACACGGACTGGAGAGCAGTATGAACCGTCGTGGTAACTGCCACGACACAGTTTTTCATTATCAGGTCTGACGTCAGGTTAGGGTATACACCAATTTGACATAAGCAGAAAATAATTCTGGAGTAATACTCTTCCTAATATTTTCGTTTTGGCGTCACCATAAACTTTAATCAGTTGCCCTGCTGTACTAACACTTTTAATTCAATAGTCATTTTATGAAAGTTTCCAATTACAGCCCATGGCATAGAAGTGACTTGAATATCTCCAGGTAAGGTTACCCATGTTTGTATCCAGATTAGGCAGTACTCTAAACGCTATTTTCGGCATGAATGAGCAAGGTAAGCCGGAAGCAATATCCAGGAGTGACCCACAAGGAATAACCTTGTCCGACGCTCAGAAACTGACAGTTAAAAACAGCAAGTTCTTCGAGGCAGGCGCCAGCATGTCGCTTCTGGACCAGCCTGGCAAGATGGGCCATGTATTCGACCAGCACGCAAAACAATTAGCAGGATTGTCGCGCCACATTCTGGACGGACAGAGTGAAGCCGCCAACCATACCGTTCATTTTCAGGGCCGACAACCAACACGGGTTTCGCTACAGGTGCAACACCCCGACCTTGACCTGAGCACCCGAGCGCATGATGTCGAGTTCCACGGTTCCCCTGAGATGATAGAAAGCAGGCGTCTAATGTGAGTCAGCGGTTCTGGACTGCATGTCTGTCAGATGGATTGCAAGTCCAGTAGCAGTAATTTTGAGCCGCTATCTGCAGCCACAGAGTGATGTGTTCCCCCTCATTACCCCGTGGCTACAGGGGCGTGGACGACAGTATCAGCAGGGAATCTATTTAATGAAGTTTGTATCTCTCCCGCATCCGTCCGGGGATGCCGTTGCCTCTCCGGCTTTGCGCCGACTGGCCTGGTTTAACATTGCCGTGCAGGTGGCCTTTCCGCTGGCGGTGGCGTTCCCCCCGGCGATGGCCGGCGAACAGCATTTCCTGCCGCAGCCTGCGCCGCTGTCCACGCAGCGCACGCAGGTCTACACGCTGGGTCCCGGTGAGACGGCCATCTCGGTTGCAAAAAAATTCGATCTCACCCTGAACCAGCTGCGCGAGCTCAATCAGTTGCGCACCTTCGCGCACGGACTCAATGGTCTGCAGTCTGGGGATGACGTGGATGTGCCGCTGATGGCAGCAAAGGATAATAAAAACGCGTCAGATGCAGCCGCCCCCGGCAGGTCCGCTTCCGCAGAAGAGGGCAATGAGCAGGCGCAGAAAGTGGCCGGGTATGCCTCACAGGCTGGCAGCTTCCTGGCCAGCAGTGCAAAAAGTGACGCCGCCGCGTCCATGGCCCGCAATATGGTCACCGTCGAGGCCGGCGGAGCATTTCAGCAGTGGCTGAGCCACTTCGGCACCGCCCGCGTGCAGCTGGACGCGGACAAAAACTTCTCCCTGAAAAACTCGCAGTTTGACCTGCTGCTGCCGCTGTATGACCAGGGCGATAACTTTGTGTTCACCCAGGGTAGCCTGCACCGTACCGACAGTCGTACCCAGGCCAGCCTCGGCGCCGGCTGGCGTCACTCCACCTCCACATACATGCTGGGCGGCAACCTGTTCGGGGATTTCGACCTGTCCCGGGACCATGCGCGTGCCGGCGCCGGTCTTGAGTACTGGCGAAACTTCCTGAAGTTGGGTGTCAATAGTTACCTGCGTTTGTCTGGATGGAAAGACTCTCCGGATCTGGAGGATTATCAGGAGCGGCCAGCAAACGGCTGGGATGTCCGGGGGCAGGCCTGGGTACCGTCGCTGCCGCAGCTGGGCGGCAAGCTCACGTATGAGCAGTACTATGGCAAAGAAGTCGCCTTGTTCGGGGTGGACAGTCGCCAGAGGAACCCGCATGCCATCACGGTCGGGATTAACTATACCCCGGTGCCGCTGATCACCCTGGGGGCGGAACAGCGTCAGGGCCAGTCAGGGAAAAACGACACCCGGCTGACGTTGAATATAAATTACCACCTCGGGGTGCCGTGGCGCGCCCAGGTGGACCCGACCGCGGTGGCGGCGATGCGAAGCCTGGCTGGCAGCCAGTATGACCTGGTGGAGCGTAACAATAATATTGTGCTCGAGTACCGAAAGAAAGAGATTGTCCGCCTGAAGACGGCAGACCTGGTGACGGGCTATACCGGTGAGCAGAAGTCTCTGGGGGTATCAGTGAACAGCAGGCATGGACTGGAACGCATCGACTGGGATGCTTCAGACCTGAACGCAGCCGGCGGTAAAATTGTGCAGAATGGAAGAGATTATGCGGTGGTGCTGCCGGCGTACCAGTCATCGGCGCAGGGGGTGAACACGTACACCGTCAGCGGTGTGGCGGTGGACACGAAGGGCAACCGCTCTTCGCGGAGTGACACTCAGGTGACCGTGCAGGCGACGGAGGTGAACAAACAGACCTCGACCTTCACGCCGGTGAGCAGTGTCCTGCTGGCGGACGGGAAGAGTACGCAGGTGCTGACCCTGATGCTGTTGGATGAGAATAACCAGCCGGTAGATATGGATGTGAAGGACATCAGCCTGAACAGCAGCGTCCTGAAAAGCGCCACGATATCGGCCCTGACACGAAAATCTGCAGGAGTTTATGCGGTTACAGTAACAGCCGGAAGGGATGCTGAGAATGTCACCCTTACGCCAGTAGTCAACGGTACTACGTTGTCCTCAGCCGTGGTAACTATCAGCAGCGTCACGCCGGACGGGGCACGGTCGACCATTAGCACCGATGCCGCCGCCTATGTGTCCGGTTCTGATATGGCAGTGACGGTGACGCTGAAGGACACGAACAATAATGTGGTGGCCGGAGCGGCCTCCTCGCTGACGGCGGATACGGTGACCGTACCGAATGCGATCCTTAAAGCCGGCAGCCGCTGGCGGGACAACGGGGACGGGACCTATACGGCCACCTACACGGCCACCACGGTGGGCACAGATCTGAAGGCGACGGTGAGGCTGGGCGGGTGGGACACGGTGGCACAGTCCGGGGCGTATGCCATCACGGCGGCCACGCCGGACGGGGCGAAATCGGCTATCAGCACCGATGCCACTACCTATGTGTCCGGTTCTGATATGGCAGTGACGGTGACGCTGAAGGACGGGCAGGACAACCCGGTGACCGGGGCGGCCGCCTCGCTGACGGCGGACACGGTCACTGTACCGAATGCGA
>NZ_JAMNDD010000004.1:51581-203372 GCF_051812965.1 Salmonella sp. NW1250
TCCTTAAAGCCGGCAGCCGCTGGCGGGACAACGGGGACGGGACCTACACGGCGGCCTACACGGCCACCACGGCGGGTTCACACCTGAAGGCGACGGTGAGGCTGGGCGGCAGGGGCAACCCGGCGTCATCTGATGCGTATGCCATCACGGCGGCCACGCCGGACGGGGCGAAATCGGCTATCAGCACCGACGCCACTGCCTATGTGTCCGGTTCTGATATGGCAGTGACGGTGACGCTGAAGGACGGACAGGACAACGCAGTGACCGGGACGGCCGCCTCGCTGACGGCGGATACGGTCACCGTACCGAATGCGATCCTTAAAGCCGGCAGCCGCTGGCGGGACAACGGGGACGGGACCTACACGGCGGCCTACACGGCCACCACGGCGGGTACGAACCTGAGGGCGACGGTGAGGCTGGGCGGGTGGAGCACGGCGGCGCAGTCTGGTAAGTACGGCATCATTCTGGGATATGAGGCCCCTGCATCCATCAATACGCAGGTCAATGCTTACACCTTTACACAGACCAGCGAAGAGGGGACATTCCCGACCACCGGCTTTACCGGGGCGACGTTCACCATCGTGCCGAAGGACAGCAAGAGCGTGACTGATTACATCTGGACCTCCGACGCCAGCTGGGTATCAGTGACGGACGGGGTGGTGAAGTTCACCGGAACAGGTACGGGCGACAAGGTGACCATTACGGGTACGCCGACAAGCAGTCAGGGGAACATCATTAAGTACAGTTTCACGCTTAAGAGCTGGTTCATACATAGTGGGTCGACCAGAATGAGCTGGTCCGACGCGAACACGTATTGCTCATCGCAGTCGGGTTACAGCCTGCCGACGATCGCCCAGATGATCCTGCGTACAAATCACACCGCAACACTGATCCGGGGCACCGGAGCGCTGTTGAACGAGTGGGGCATGATGACACGTTATACCAGCGCGCGTTTCTCCGACAACACCTACTGGTCATCGGACCAGTTGAGTAGCGGCTCCCATAACAACGTCAGCCTGCGCTATGGCGGCGTCTACTTCAGCAGCGATAGCAGCAAGATCAACGTGGTGTGTCGTCAGGGTCTTTAGTTTTTAACCTTTGGTTTTTATTTTTAATGATGGTTTTTATTCTCCTCCGCGGGAACGCGGGGGAAAATAAGGACAATGAATGATGGAGATAAAGGATAGGGTGGCGCTGAGTGCCCGTCCGGGAAAGCTTACACTTATCCGGGAGGGCGTGTTCCTGAAATGCTACCAGCAGTCGTTGTTTTCAGGGGGGAGGGTCAATGCTTTAACGGGAACTTTGACCTTTTCAGGGAGGTCGTATGTATTTAATCCTGAAGGAAGCACGCTCATGCCACGCTTAAAAAAGATGAATATCCTTTTAATCTTATTGCTTTATAGCATGGCAGCATCTGCCTCATCAAATCATCCATATTCTACTGATAATAAAGAATATTTATATTTACCAAAAGATAAACCAACATTATCCTGGGAGAAGAAGGAGCCTCAAACAGATAAAAATTTATATTGCCTTACTCCGAGTGATCCGGGGTGTAGTGATATGTGGTACAAGGAAAAATTGAGGGAGCATCAGGAGCGTGTACAACGTTACCAGCTTCCAAAAAAACGTAACTTTCATAAATAATCGCTCAAAATTTGTCGGTTCCAGGGTAGAACCATAAGTTATGAAATAAATTTCAGAGCTGACCTTCCCACTGAAAATAGCACCAGGGGTAAACTGGAGTATCCTGCCTTTTTTTCACCCCACAGAGAGGTGTATTTACAGAAACAAAGTAAATACCCGGGCGAAACACAGTCTCACAAATTGCCAGAGTATCGTTGGCGTTGTTCCTCTGGCTACGAAAAAAGGCTTTTACATGTTGTGCTGGAGTCAGCCTCGCGGGATACCCCATTGTACTGAACGTTACTCCCCAAAAATGAGAGGTTAAACAAGCCTCATAGCGTTAAGCGTTACGGGCTCAATTTGTCGAAAGGTATCCTGCAATCTGGAGCGTGAGATTTTTTTATTCCATGCAACGGAGCCACCATCCATCCAGACGCAGAACTGAAAAACAGATTTGGCAATATCAATACCGTGTGATACTACTCCCGGAATAATGCAGTTTGTAAAAATATAGCTCTGGCTACTTCAGGAAGGGGCGTCCATCACATTACTTGCCTGCTATAATGAGAAAAGCAGTGTCTACGCTTACCTGTTAATGTCTTATGCCTCTCGCTCTTCTATATAATCGGTATGTGCAGGGGACAATCCATGTCCTGCTACGCAGCCACAGCATCAGACTATACTCAGTGGTGTCTATTAACCCTCTCCAACTACGTTATGTTTTGGCATGGTAACAATGCGATGTTATGGATAATTAACGATAATATTGAATTTAATCCAGAAATGAATCGCCTGGCGTCATTATCGAGGCCAGATCTCAACATTATTCTGACAACGCCCGCCAGCCGCTGCTTGCGCCTTCTGCTGGAAAACGCCCCCTCCGTCGTCTCACAACAAACATTCTTTCAAAAAGTGTGGGAAGAAGACGGCATGGTGGTGTCGGCAAATACGCTTTATCAGAATATCTCCATTATTCGCCGCGGATTACGTACCGTTGGCGAAAATGAAGATACGCTGATAATCACGGTTCCGCGTAGAGGCTTTCAGATTGAGCCTGGTGTGAGCATCATGACCATCCGCAAAGACTTCGCTCAGGCAATAGAAAAAAAGGGTGAGACGCCACCGCGTATGTCAGGGCGTTGGTTTAAACATTATGTACCTGTACTTTGGATGACCGGGACATTTGCTGTCGGTATTTTGCTTGGCACTATCAGCTGGCAAACCGTTCCCGATAAGGATTTTTACGATCGCTACACGCTGGTTGAAACAACTCAGGGCTGTCATTTTTTCTCGCGGAATGAAGATATCGAAAGCGGCAGCCGCTTTGCAAGCTATAAGTCATTGATTCTAAAAACCGGTATGGATTGTCAGAAATACCCATGGGTCTATTTCCCTTCCAGCAGTCGCACCCCAGCGGTTACGGCATTGATTTGTCAGCAACCTTATAAAACGCGCGGTGATACAGGCTGCGTGACGCTTTTTTTCCGCGGGGTGACACATGGGTAAAAAGGCACTGATGTTAGCCTGCCTGACGCTACTGTTTCTGGGAGTAGGGCTTGGGCATCTTTTTCATTTGTATACGGAAAAGAACCGGGATCCAGAGAAATGTACGGCGCCTGTGATTGTGTTTTATAACAACACTCAGGCTAACCTGACGCTGGATTTTATGTATTCGCTGAAAAAACGTACTGGGGTGGTTTCCATCAGCGGAACGTATTACGTCGATAATAAAATGAGCGGCGTGATCCGCCGTGATGTTTCCTATGTATGGAGTGAAAATAAAGACAGCACCCATTTTATATCGACGGATATCAACAAAGTCACGCGTGACGAAACACTGTCCGATGCGGTTATCGAGACGGTTTTACCCGATTTTTATGTCTATCCAGGGAAAAGTATCAGTTACACCATCCTGACTCAGGGCCATCGTGGCTTTATGTTCACCATCGGGAAACGCCCGATATTTTTCTGTACACATTAAGCTGTTTTGGGAGCCGTTCATGGAACGTATCAGCCAAATGAAGGCGCTTCCGGGTAAAAGCCGCTGAAGATCAGCGGCTCTGTTGTTACCTGAATCAAAAACTGTATTTAACCCCCAGTAGGCCTTGGGTATTACTATAGCCCTGGTCACCTACCTGTTGCGCTACGTTACCCCATACGTTCAGGCGCGGGGTAATTTGTCCTTCAATACCCACTTTCAGTTCACCAATATTTTTCGTACCACGCATATCGCTGCTGACATCGTCCATCTTCACGCTGGCAGGCTGCGTATTATGGATCCAGTTCGCTTCCACGAATGGCTGGAACTCTCGAGATTTATTGTCATCAATAGCATTGTGGCCGTTAATATAGGCTTTTACGCCCATGCGGGTTAGCAGATTACCAGCGGTATCATCCTTGACGAGGGTACCATTGGCTTCGCGATTGTCGTCAGCCTGCACGCCCATCCATACCACCTGCGCTTTGGGCTGCAACCAGTAGCTTTGATGCGCGCTTTCACCTAACCTGAAGCTGTAACCGGCTTCAACCGAGGCGGTAATTCCTTTGGATTTATATTTCTCAGCGGCCTGATCCTGACCCATGACCTTGTTATCAAACCAGTTGTACAGCATCCAGGTATCCACATAAGCTCCAGACCGATCGATATTGTTAGCATACCAGGTGCCGTAAAGGCCGACGCTGTAACCGGTGACTTGACCACGGGAATGATAGTCACTCACGGACGACTGCGTGCGGTTCTGGCTGTTGGCATAACCTGCCATTGCACCAATATGCCAACGGTCAAGACCGTCAGTGCTCCACTGTGCCAGATCGCCTCCCACTTGTAACACATAGCTGTTGATGCGGGTTTTTAGCTGCCCGCTGCCATCGTTGAAGCGAGTATGGGCGCCGACGTTACGCATCCACAGGCTGGTGACCTTCTTCTCACCCGTCAGCATGTCGGTGTACTGGGTTTCACCCAGACGGTCATGGAGACGCGTCATGAACAGCGTATTTGCCGCATAGTTGTTGGCAAGGTAGCTGCCCACTTCCGGACGGAACTGATGTTCTGTTATCGGCGGTGTGTCAGATTGTCCTATGTCAGGAATGACCGGATCAGGGATGACCGGGTCTACTGGCTCAGGGTCTACTGGCTCAGGGTCCACTGGATCGGGAATAACAGGGTCAGGGATGACCGGGTCTACTGGATCAGGGTCCACCGGATCGGGAACGACAGGGTCAGGGATAACAGGGTCTACCGGATCGGGAATAATCGGTTCGTCCGGCTCAATGTAGCTGGTCAGATACCAGTTTTTACCTTTCTGCACCACGTTGTAGTCATAGGCTCCGGCAACAATACGGCTTGCTTTTTCGAAAGTACCGTTGGAATTGCCAGCAACGTTAACAATTTCAATACCTTCAATGGTTTGAGCCCCGGCTCCTCCAATATTATTTACCGCAACAAATGTGTTGCCTGAAGTATTGCCGAGAACCTGCAGCCTGTCCGTTTCGGAATCATCATCGTTGAGCACAGTATTAAAGACCAGCTTACCGCCGTTGCCTACATAATCTTCATTGATGGTGAGCGTTTGCCATGGCTCGCCATCTTCATGGCTGAAGTTAATGGTTGCGCCACTATTCAGCGTCAGGTCAGTGAGCGTTGAGCTGCTGGTCATATTCCAGGTCGCATCGCTCATTTGTACAGAGATAACGCCTGTGCCCGCCGTAGCGCTGGTGATGTACGACGCCCCGTCCCATCGCGAGTTGTCCGTCATATTGAGCTTAATCGTACTGTTCTGCTGCGGTAGCGTACCGCTGGCAGCGGTGGCGCCAGCAGCACGAATATCACCGTCGATGACGAAACGACCTCCTGAAGAACCGTCAACAATGCCGCCAGTCTCCGTGCTGATGGCGTAACTTTCGTTACTGTTATCGCCCGCCATAGTAATAGCCGCACCGCCTGCCAGATTAATGGCGCCTCGGGAGAGGGCGTATAAACCGGCAGGGGCTTTACTATAGGATGCAGCCTTACTGGCGCTGTTAACGCTAATAGTGGCATTCTCTCCCAAACTAACGGTAGCGTTAGTTGCATATACCGCGTGTGCGCTGGCACCGTTCACCGTAATAGTAGCGTTGTTGCCAAGCTCGGTTCTGGAGGATGATGCTGCGTAAATCCCCGTTGAGGATGCGCCGGAGGTTTCGATGGTTGCATCGTCACCCAGACGAATCAACGAACCGCTTTGTCCGGTACGCAGCCCCTCCGAACTGTCGCCGGTAGTAACAATATGTGCACGATTGCCGACGACAATCGTATTTTTGGCACGTGACGCATCCCGCATGGCGTTAGCTGTAATTCCACGTCCCTGGCTACCTGTTGTTTTGATATACAGATCGTCGCCGACGTAAATATTGGCCGATCCGGTCCAACCCTGGCCCAGTGAGTTATATCCGGCGTTAATACCGTCACCATCCTGACCATCCACGTAGATGTTGGTACGGTCACCGGTAATAATAAATACCGGGTTATCCGGAGTATTTGCGCCGTGAGTACGGATGCCATCGACGTCTCTACCATTATTCGCGGCATTCGCCGACTGCGTCCGAATGGTCAGGTCGTTGCCAAAAATCACGCCCGGACTTCCCGTCCCGCTGTTTTGAATAACCGTGACAGTGTGTTCAAACGCCTCCGCGCCCGGCCCATTAAGCGTGAGGCCATTGCCATAAACCGGGATGGTGCCGGTGTTCCACTGATAAACGTAGTTGGGCATGGTCCCGACTTTGGTGAAACCGGTACTGGCCTGAGCGGGAATAATGGCCTGTAATTCCGGCGGCAACTGGCTGACCAGCCCACTGGATGGCAGACTATCAACGTCAACCCAGGCCGCCTGGGAGGGAAATACCATAGAGGCTAACGCTGCTGATACCGCTATGGCGATGAATGAGTAATTTTGGGGAGTTGGCATTCTGCCTCCTGCATTATGGCGTAAAGCGTCTTCCACATCGCAATAATATGGAAATAATAAAAATGGAAACGGATCTATAAAATATTTGATATTATTTTATGAATGCTATGCCCTAGCTTATTTTCAAGCCGCAGTTTATGCACATAAAGTTTCTTAATATCAATATTGTCAATATTTACAATCTGCTGAATACTTATTCCTGATACAAAGCGCTTCAGTAATATAAATTCCGTATAGTTAAGCGTTCGTCCACGTTTACTGTTGGCAAGCCGACCGGTAAACAAGCGGTGCATCTTTTGCTGTTGCACAATATCATCGTCATCGAAATAAATAATTCCTTGTATTTTATTGCTTTTCAAAATCCAGTAATTGGCCAGCGGAGTTAAACTTTTGTCAGAAATCAGGACAATATGCATACCACTGTTTGCCAGACTGTCAGCCCATTGCAGATCGGTAAATCGTCGAAGATTCGGGAAAGAAAAATCAACAAAGATAAAACCGCTGGATAAATGGTTGTGTCTATCAAGCAATAACTTTTCAATAAACCCTTTTTTCAGGAAAGCATTACCATCTGGCCAGATGGAAAATGCCGCATTATGACAGTATTGCACCCGTACTGCGCTGTCAGGGAATAATTGACAGGATAAATCGCAACTAATGCAATGGACAATTTGTGAAGGCTTTCTCATCATCCTGAACGACTCCCGTCGATGTTTCTATTAATATTTCATTGGTAAATAAATGTGTCAATCCAGATAATATACAGTGCTACGGCTGTCAAAATTCGCGAATTATTGTCAGTGTCATAAACTCCTGGAAAGACCTAAAATACAGCTTTAAGGAACCATGACAGATCCGACAGTCGTAATACATCATTTCGGATTTTCATTTCACGCATTGAGATTTTTATACAGTATCTCCAATATCATAAAAAATCTTAAAACAGCACTATTTGCTAAATCATGAGGGTGATAAATAACGGTTCTCAATACCATCTGTCTGCTGCCTTCGTCACTATCGGGGTGATGTGATGAAATATAAAAGTAATTCCTGTCAACCTGTAATGAATTCTTATTATTAAAACCTAATTTAAGATTTTTTCTTTTATTGCATTGTTATTCAATGACTTAATGGTGAAATTTGTGCTCTCATCAACTTCTTATATACAAATTTAAGACTATTTTATAGAGACGCATGTAAACTTTAAGGAGGTGTAATGCTAATGCCATGAGAAAATCTTGTAACTTAATGCCGGGAGTTATACCTTGCCAATAAGTTGATCTGACTTAATTCTGATCGTGACAGTCTGAGCAACCGACAGACTTATCGGTCGAAACAACTTCAGCTTCTGGCTACTTTTTTCAATTGCTCATTTGATGAAAACTCTTTCCCGGAGCACATTAGTGAGAAACAGGATGTGGTCAAACCTAATGTCCATAGATGTCGTCAGTCACTTCACAAATATCCGCCTCCTGGCAGATATCTTTAAGCGTTCGTCCAGCTTCGACCAACTTAATTACGGCGATGTTCTGATGCTCAGTGAGACGGGATTTACACATAAAGATTCCTTCGTCAGCAGATCGATGACGTGATCTCTAAATGTGAATAGCACGATTATGTGGAGTAATATGAGCACATGGTATAAGAATGTATACGGATATTTTACTGCTGAAATATAATAATGGGAGGGGTTATGAATAAACAGGACGTATGGGAGAGAAAGGGTATAAAGATAAAATGCTTGCAGTATCTAATAGATAACAATGAAAAATCAGGTAACTGAGAAACTATTCAGTGTTTAGGTTGATGTGATATTAAGTCATTCAGCCGCTACAGCACATTATCAGGATAATTTCGTCTGGATAAAACGGAGGAATGAATCGCCACAGGTTTAACAGACACCGCTGAGTCATTTAAGATGACTTAAAGAGAGGAGCCCATGAGCGGTAAATGTTATCCCGAAGCGTTTAAAATTAAAGCGGTAGAACAGATTATTGAGCGCAGCCATTCTGTTTCCTATGTTTGCATCAAAAATTTTTTCTAAATAGCTACGCGGAATAGTAAACCCCTTTGAGGGAACCCGGTCCGGATGGTGCAATCTGATCAATCGCCAAATCAAAACAAATCACCAACCGGACTAAGCGATGCCGATCATAGCACCCATTCCCCGTGACGAACGACGCCTGATGTAGTAAGTAATCCATAAAACGCATCCGCAGGCTGACGGCCATGCTGATGTTGCATCAGGGTGACCGCGTCAGCGATGTTGCCAGAACGCTCTGCTGTGCCAGTTCCTCCGTCGGACGCTGGATTAACTGGTTCACGCAGTCGGGTGTTGCAGGACTGAAATCATTACCTGCCGGACGAACCCGTCGCTGGCCTTTTAAGCATATCTGCACGTTATTACGTGAGCTGGTAAAACATGCTCCCGGCGATTTTTGCCATCAGCGCTCAATGAATGAGTGGACACAACAATAGCGTTCTTGGTAATACACCAATGCAGTCATTGACATTTATTTCTTTTTTTTAATATTATTTTATGAAATAAACAAATCCATTTAGTTTTTTTAATTTTACTTTTAAGAAAATATAAAAAAATTATTCTTGTAATCAGCTACATGATTTGAATGAACTAATTTTATACCTAAAAGTATAATATTTAATCATATATATATTTATTTTCAATATATTTTATGCGGATATCCTTATTTATAATTAACGTGAATTGTTTCTAAATGATAATACATGTGTTTTATTTTACATATTATATTTCCCTCGCTCATACTGCGCCCTCATTTAATCATAGATGACAATTTTTATTCACATTAAGGATGTATGTAATAATGAAAAAAACATTATCGTTAGCAGTTATGGTTATGGCGATGGGCGCGGGTTCTGCAATGGCTGCCGATCCAGTAGCAGCTGGCCAGATCACGTTCAATGGCCAGGTCGATCCAGCGACCTGTATCGCTAAAGTTGTTGACGGCGGTAAAACCAGTATCGGTTCTGACGGTACTGTTACACTGAAAACCGTCACTCTGGCAGATATGAAAGCTGCCGCAACCGTTGCACAAAACACCACTGGTTTGAATCCTAAAGATTTCTCTATCACCGTGGACTGCACTGGCGCTGATGCTGATCTGAAAAACGTAGCTCTGTATATGAGTTCTGCAGACTTCGCCAACAGCGACGGTACTCTGGCTAACAATACCAATATTACCCTGGGCTCAGGCATTAAAATGGCCAATGGCGTAAGTATCGCAGTACACGAAGTTGAAGCTGCCGGCGGTCTGACTCTGGTGAATATGGTTAACCACTCTGACAAACACGAACTGGCACTGGATGATACTACCCGCGCCGGTACCTATAATCTGCGCGCTTCCTACGTTATGGCTCCTGGTGTCACCAGCGATGCAGTGACCTCCGGCGCGGTCACCACTAACTCTATTTACTCTATCGTTTATAATTAATCTACACCTACCCGTGAAGATTATTTAGCGAATTGTCATGCGAGCATGCGTGCCGATATTTTTCGGTACGCTTATTATCAATAAAATATCCTGCCCATACCGCGATGGATTAATGGCGATATTTAAGCACGCAAGGAATGCTTATGTTATGTCATCTGAGAACTGCATTTACGGTCATCACGCTTACCGGCACGTTACTAAGTAATGTCGCCTGGGCTGATATTGTTATTTCAGGTACGCGTATCGTTTATCGTGGCGCACAAAAAGATGTTAACGTGCGCCTGGAGAATAAAGGCTCGCGGCCATTGCTGGTACAAACTTGGTTGGATACCGGTAATGATAATACGGAACCTGGTGCAATTAAGGTACCATTTAACGCCACTCCGCCGGTTTCTCGTATCGATCCCAAAAAAGGCCAGACGATAAAAATTATGTATACCGGTAGTCAAACTCTTCCCAGTGACCGGGAAAGTGTATTCTGGTTCAACGTACTGGAAGTGCCGCCAAAAGCTAATAAAAATGAGAATTCAGCTGCGCAGAACACGCTGCAGTTAGCGTTTCGCACGCGCATTAAACTGTTTTACCGCCCTCAAGGATTGGGCGATCTGGCGGGTGAGGCTCCGGCAAAGTTAACCTGGAGAATGAAGCATGAACAGGGCAAGTCCGTTGTGACCGTTAATAATCCAACGCCCTATTTTGTCTCGTTTAATAGTATTGAACTGGAGTCGACTGGTAAAAAATATATCGTCGACGGTCAAATGGCTGCTCCGCTAACTGAGACCAGTTTTACTCTCAAAACCGCGACTACGATCAGCAGTGGCAAAATTAACTACAGTTTTATCAATGATTTTGGCGGAATTATCAACGCTACAGCCTCTCTACAATAAAAATAAGAAGGATTATAACGTTGTACACCTTTATCAATTGCCCTCATCCCTTATCGCGCACTACCATTGCTATCTGCCTGGCATTGTGTGCTGTTAATAGGGGCTATGCTGCGGAAAGCATTGAGTTTGATGAAACTTTTCTAATGGGTGATGGTAAGTCGTCTATTGATATTAGCCGCTATGCCGACGGTAACCCTACACCGCCGGGGGTATACAATGTCAGCGTTTTTGTTAATGATAAAATCACAACTAATCTGGAAATTCCGTTTATTGATGTCGGAAAAAATGATGCTGAAGCCTGTATCAGCAAAAAAAATCTTGCGCAGTTGCATATTAATCAGCCTGAGAAGATAAAAAATAGCGATATTTTGCTAAAGAAAGAGGATGAAAATAGCGATTGCCTGAATCTGACAACGCTAATAGACAATTCGAATATTAGCTACGATAGCAGCGATCAACGTTTATACATTACTGTACCGCAAGCCTGGCAGAATCGTAACTATCAAGGTTATGTCGACCCTTCATTGTGGGACAATGGGATTAATGCCGCCACTTTATCTTATTCACTCAATGCCTATCACAGTGAATATGACAATGGAAATAATGACACCTTTTATGGTGCATTTAACAGCGGTGTTAACCTTGCGGGTTGGCGCTTTCGTGCCACCGGTAACTATAACTGGGCCAAAAATGGTGGTAGTAACCTCGATTTTCAGAACCGCTACGTTCAGCGTGATATTACCGCATTGCGATCTCAGCTCATTATGGGTGAGGCCTATACGACGGGCGAAACCTTTGACTCGGTTAATATTCGCGGTGCTCGCCTCTATAGTGACAGCCGAATGTTGCCATCCTCGCAGGCTAGCTATGCGCCTATTATTCGAGGAGTTGCTAACAGCAACGCCAGGGTCACTATTACCCAGGGGGGTTATAAAATCTATGAAACTACCGTACCGCCAGGAGCCTTTATCATTGACGATCTTAGCCCATCCGGTTTCGGTAGCGATTTGATCGTTACTATTGAAGAGGCTGACGGCTCCAGGCGAACCTTTAGCCAGCCGTTTTCTTCAGTGATGCAGATGCAGCGACCTGGCGTCGCCCGCTGGGATTTTAGCATTGGACAGATGAAAGACGACAGCCTGCGTCATGAACCTAATTTGATTCAGGGATCGTTTTACTACGGTATCAACAACTATGTGACTGGTTATGCAGGCCTGCAAGTCACCGATAATGATTACTCAGCTGGGTTATTAGGTGTGGGGATTAACACACCATTTGGCGCCATTGCAGTGGATGTCACCCAATCGCAGGCGGAAATCACCGATGATGAGTCTTATGCCGGACAGAGTTACCGCCTGACGTGGAACAAACTGCTGGAGCCGACAGAGACCTCGATCAACGTTGCTGCTTATCGCTATTCTACCCGAAAATATCTTGGGCTGAGCGATGCACAACGCCTGATTGATGATGCGGCACATGGCGTGGTGAGTACGAAAATGAATACTTACGAGCGACTCAAAAATCAGTTTACCGTCAGTATCAGCCAGCCGTTGCAATTTGAGAAAGAGGATTACGGTTCATTCTATCTTTCCGGATCCTGGAGTGATTATTGGGCGGGTGAGCATAGTCGCAGTGAGTACAACGTCGGCTATAGCAAAGGGTTCAGTTGGGGGAGTGCGGGTATTACCGTTCAGCGTACATGGAACGAATATGGTGATAAAGACGATGCGATGTATATTAACTTTAGCATTCCATTGAGTAATCTTTTTGGTGGTACTTACCGCCGTTCAGGTTTTACCAGCCTTAACGCCAATATTAATACTGATTTTAACGGCACCCATATGGTGAATATGAACTCAAGCGGTAATAGCGAAGATAATTTGCTGAATTACAGTGTTAACACCGGTTATACGATGAATAAGACCGGTAGCGATCTTGCCTCAGTAGGCGGTTATGCCAGCTATGATTCACAATGGGGCAGTTGGTCTGCATCCAGCTCATTTGATACTGATAAGAGTCGACAATATTCACTGAGTACAGATGGTGGTTTTGTGCTGCATAGCGGTGGTTTGACCTTCAGTAATGACAGTTTTAGCTCCAGCGACACCATAGTGCTGGTGAAAGCGCCAGGGGCCAAAGGTGCACGTATTAACAGTAGCGGCAGTAGCGTAGACCGTTGGGGCTACGGTGTAACCTCTTCGCTGTCACCATACCGTGAAAATACCATTTCACTGGATATTGAGGACATGGATGGTGACGTGGAACTGAAAAGTACCAGTACCATTGCCGTACCGCGCGATGGCGCGATTCTCTTCGCCAACTTCGAAACCGACCAGGGGCGTTCAGCCGTCATAAATATGGTCCGCAGCGATAATAAGACATTGCCGTTTGCTGCTGAGGTTTATGAAGGTGATGTGCCAATTGGCAATATGGGCCAGGATGGTCAGGCATTTGTGCGTGGTATTAACAATGCTGGTGAACTCATCGTTCGTTGGTATGAAGAGGGTCGGCCGCAGTCCTGTCGCGCAGCCTATCAATTCCCGGCTCAGCCAGCCACTCTACCGGGGAGTCAGACATTGGTGTTGAGTAATGTCATCTGTCGTATCTCCAACCGTAACTAAGATGGAATAGATCATGAAACGGAATAAATCTGTACTTACCGCACCATTATTGGGGCTGATATTACCACTAGCCAGCCATGGGGCTGCGGCCCCTACCGAAATTAATGTTGATTTTACTGCAACGGTGATTGAGACCACCTGTAATTTTATTATTGATACTGCCGTCAGCCCGGCTGTTAAGGAAAATACGCGTAATAGTCAGTATACATTGACTATACCTAATGTTTCTTTGGATAAAATCATTAGCGAAGACCCTGCGGCGCAGTCTAATTTTACGCTGAAGACTGATAATTGCAGCCCTGGGATTTCTGCCATTAGCACAAAAATCACCAGTTCCGCAGGACGCACTGGCAACCTGATTAACAACAGTCTGTCAAACAGTACTGCGGCAACTAATATCGGCATGGGTTTTAAACGCCAGAGCGATAGCGGTAATAACTTTATTACTCCGGATAACGCCACGACTATCACATGGAGTTCTGATGAAAGGTCGGCAGGTTTACCCTTGACCGTTGCCCTGCGCATCGTTAACAGCAGTGGTACAACGTCTACCGGTGAGTTTGAGTCTACCGCCACCTTCAACTTCACCTATAACTAACAAGGATGATGATAATGAACAGGAAATTACTCGCCGGGATGGTTTTTGGTAGTTTATTAAGCACAGGAGTTGCTTCTCCAGCCTGGGCCGGAACCTCAACCCTTGATCTCAAAGTAAAAAGTACTATCGAAGTAGGTACCTGTACTGCGGCTATCTACGACGGTACCACTCAAACCAACACTATCGCACTGGGTAACGTGCCAGTTTCACAGGTAGTGAACTATCAAAGTAATGCAGGCAAAGCTTTTAAAATACGTTTTTCTGATTGTTCTGGTTTGCCAAACGGCAAGGCTAATCTGAAAATTGTTAAGCGGGCCAATGGCTGTGCAGGAGGCAACTCAAACCAGGCTGGTTTTGCCAATAGTACAGCCGCTGCAAGTGGTGGCGCTACGGCTACGGCCCTGGAGCTATGGACGGGTAGCTCGGCAGGTCAGGGAACGCAGTTCCACTGCTACACGCCGGACACCACCACACAGGAGATTAATGTCTCAGCAGCAACAGGTTCTACTACGGTTGATTATGATATGAGCGCCAGGTTAGCCATGCCGTCGGGTAAATCCCTGGCTGATATTCAGGCGGGGTCATTTCTTGGTGAAACCACCTTTATTATCTCTTATAACTAAGGCTCTGGAATAGCCATGCTGACGCGCAGACAGTGTTATTTTCTATTTTGTTCAGGGCTGGCAACGGCCTTTTTATCGCGACCGGGATACGCCGACCATAACGTCGATGTGACTGCAACGGTGATTAATAATACCTGTCGGTTGGAAGTCAATGATAACGGTGTGGTGCGACTGCCCACCGTTAAGCTGGACTATTTCTCGAATGAGATTACAGCTGAAACTGATTATGCCGGGGGGCAAAACTTTACTCTGCGTCTGGTTGATTGTCCGGTCAGCGATGATAAGATTTCTCAGGTGTTATTTACCTTTTCCCCGCAACAGGGAGCCTTGCCTGCGGATAACTTACAGGTATTTGCTAATGAGTTAGCGCAAAATAAAGATGGTGCGAAAAATGTTGGCGTGGTGATTTTTTCCGCTCAGAGCAACGCTACACGTTTTAATGTGCTGGATGTCAATGGGATGTCAAAAGCTATCTATAGCTTGCCGGATAGCAATTACAGTAATTCACAGTGGACATTCTACGCCCGGATGCAAAAAATTGTCAGCATGGAAGATGTGTCATCAGGGCTGGTAACTGCCAGAGTGCTGGTGAATATATCTTACCAGTAAATAAAAACAAGGATGATAAAATAATGACGATTAAATTTCGCATGTTATGTCTGTTGTTGTCGACTCTTTCTTTATTTTCACAAGCCTCCTATGGATGGTCTGTTTTTGTTGGAGATTATGGCAACGTAAATAGTAGTAATATTTCAAGCAGCATCAGCGATATCACTGTAGATTTCAACCCGACAACTTTTGTAAAACCTCTGGCAATGCATGAAGGAAACGGTTTACGGGAAATTGCCGTGACGGATGCTGCAAGAGATCTTGATCCTCATACCGGCCTGAGTTGTAATAAAGATGGTAACGAAGGTCAGGCTGATTTGCATCATGGGTATATCGATTCTGGATTAACTTATAATGGCAATAAGCTCTGGAAGACAAATATTACCGGGCTCTATTTTGCTCTTGAATTTACTAGTATTAACTTTGGTGGGCAATATTACAGTGAGCAATTTTGGGTCAACTGGGCCAGCGGTGATAGTGCAGCTAAATCCTTTAATATGCATACTATAATGGGGGCCGATCAGCGTACAAAAGCTGGAATGTGCGATAGGGCTACCAACTGGAAGTATTATGCCTATGGTGGCATTGTTTTATGGATTAAATATCATATTTATATTGATGATAAATTTAATCCTAATGGCGCAACATCCCTCCCCATCACTTTTCTGAAAAGTAGTATATATGATCTTAAATTTAATACACCGTACACCTCAGATGCTGCGCAGCATTCTGTGAGCTACGTGTTCAATAGTGGTACACTGAATATCAATTATCCAACCTGCACAGCCAGTGCCGTTACCGGTGAGGGCGTTAGTAATGCTACCGTGCCGTTTGGACGTGTTTCTGCTGAAGATATTGTTAATGGAAGCACGACGATGCAGAAAACATTTTCTATTGAACTCAGTAACTGTAAGTATGTTAAAAACCTGAATGTGACGCTGGATTCTACCAATATTGGTACAACAGATAAAACTTTACTAAGTAATACATTGACGAGTAGTGCTGCCAGTGGGATTGGTGTAATGATTGAGGGGGAGAAGAACCCACTCAGCACCAGCGACTGGACATTGCTCAAGCCCAGAGACAGTACTTCAGTTTATAAATTTACCAATACACCTGATTATACCAACAGCGATATTGGAAATAGTACCCAAACAATGAATTTTCGGGCTACCTTAAAACAGGATGGCAGTAATGTTATCAATGCAGGTGAATTTAAAGCTACGGGTAGATTTACCATCAACTATCCATAATATCTTTACCTGTAGATCTACTACTGGGGCAGGAAACATATTCGATAGAGCCCGGTGTTAGATCTTTTTCATAAAGATGGTCGTTCGGTATGAATGACCTCTTTATTGTATATAAATTCCATGTCGCTATGGGGAAAATTCTTTGTCACGATTGATATGTATATGCATGTAGGCACCTCAATAGGTTGGCTTATAACAAATAATGGCTATGTCAATAACCGGATTGCTACACACCAAAAATAATATCATATGGTTATTGACGTCAATGGTTCAATCAGCCTGATAAGCGTGCGTTGGAATATCATGAGTAAAATAGAAAGAAGTATATAGAAGTTAAATAATATACCGCCTTTAGAGTATATTTCAATTTATCGTGCTCAGAGATTATTGAATTGTGAGCCAGCAGATTAACTTCATCGGCATGATATTGGTGCAATAAATCGTTGTTTGAGGATAGCAGAAACAAATGGAGCATTAGGGTGTGTCCTTAACCTAACAATCGCCTCAAAAACAATCTGATGGCTCCCGGCTTTAACATGCACTGGTAGTTACTTGCTGTTTTCTCTGAACGTGTCGCTGAGGCGTGCAGGTAAATCCCGCCATGGAGCGCCTGAACAAAGCACCCAAAATATACCATTCATAACGTGTCGATGAGCAAAGTAAGGACGTCCACCTCTGGAAGAGCCCCTTTCAGGTGGCAACATAAGGGAAATGAGCGCCCACGCTTCTTCAGGGAAATCGTAACGAGCCAAATTCAGTGACGCTTTGTAATCAAATCATGCGCCAGATTGTACAAAAATAGTTACGGGACACACCCTGGCTTGATGGCTTCGTTAATAGCCACATCCGGCCATGTTCCAGATGTGGGGCTTTTCTCCTTCCCCTCTATTCGGTACTTCCTCCGCCAGCACGTTGACCCCGTTGGATTCACCAGCAAAAAGAGCCCCTGCCGATAGAAAATTTGTAAGGTTTACTACGGTTTCAAAGTGATATTATTATTTGATTATTAATGATTTTTTTCTTTTGGTGGCATGTCATTTTACCTCCAATAGTTGGTATGCCCAATTGTGCCCCCAAAGGCATATTGATACCAATAGACTCCGGTTGACCTCAGAATACAAGGAATGCTTGATATATAAGGAATTATAAAGGGTTTTGTTGACGTCAGGAGAGTTCAGAAGAGGCAAACTGGCGGAGATCACAGGAGTCGTATTCAATGGTTAACTTATTGATTTAAAATTGATTTTTTGTGTTGGATAAATGAGTGCCCCCCATAAGCACCCCCAAATGATTTTGCTTGTGGAGATTGGGGGCATTACGCGCTGTTTTTTTAGCCTTCATTGTCACTTGATCAATGAAGGCAAGAAATGTGAGTAAACTTAGTCATCTGTCTCTTCAACGCTAAAAGCGTGAAGAGTTCTAAGAGTATTTTCAGTGCACCATGCAGGATTTTCCTTGCTCAAGATTTCATCATAAATGGCTTCACTGAAGGGTATCGTGAGTAAAAAAGAAGCTTTTTTACCTTCAGTAGGTACTATCGGTTTACCACTGCTCACCCAATGCGCTTCAAGTCGGACATTCAGATTTTGCCATTCCACTCCTTTACGAAGTCTATCTTTTTTAAGTGAATAGAAAAAAGCTGATTTACCGTTTGGCGTCGGATGGTTATCCATTAACATCAGAAGAAGCGGGATTCCCCAGTCTGGCATATAGCTATAATGCCAGATCCCAAAACTATCAGCGATTCTGACCAAACGAATGAATGACTTTTGATCAAGCTTCCCTTCTCCTCCACGTAAATACCTACAAACTATCCACGCCTTGCAGAGGTTATCAAATTGCATGAATCGATTTCGGCGAGATGCAGCAATTTCTGTTGATGCTGTTCTGTCATTCCCGGAAAGGCCACCGAAACGTTGAGATGTAGACCCAAGAGGGCAAAATTCGCCGTTATCAGGCGGAGATGAATGAGAGAATCTGGGGCTATAGTCAGGATTAGGAGTAACTAAGCCACTATCATGAACTCTTTGCTCACATGCGATACAACGTAATGAAGGGTACTTGTCTCGTGAAATACCTTTCACCCTTTGTGCAAATTCTTCGATATTGATCTCAGCCCAACAACCCTGCTCCAAAATTTCTGCTTTGTCCATAATACATTAACTATTGCTGAAGTATAACCGTGAGGGAAATTAGAATTGCAGGTTAAAAATGAACCAGCAAGCAATTTTTGCTACTAATACTGTTGTACACTCTCTAATCACATTTTTTGCTAATAGCCGCGTTAAGTCAGAGATAAAAACAAACGCGCCTGCTGGGAGTAGCTGGCGCATTATGCAGTGAAATAAAGTTGAGGGACCAATCAGGAATAGTGGTGTTAAATTAATGCTGGGGCGTGGATCTGTAATACCTGTTCAGCTTCTTGCTGGAAAAACTGGCGTGTAATGCTGAAGAATTCATGCAGTTTATGATCTGGTGAAGGGACCAGCTCAAGCTGAAGTAATTGTTGCAGATCCCAGCCTTTTTCAATATGTTCCTCAAAAAGCTGTTCCAGCTCTTCCCAATGATTACGACGTTCCGTTTGAAGGAATCCGCTGTTCAGATTTAGTAGATCAATGGTGTACTCTGCCCTCTCCATTTCCTGGGCATTTAGCTCATCAGCCGGTACTATTCGGCCATCAGAAAGGTAAGCAAAATAACGAGAACAGTCAGGGAGGTGACAATGAATAAAATTTGCCATATCCACGGCCTCTTGTTTTCCTCTTGCGTGACCGCCGAAAGCGTTGATACCAAACAGGTGCAAACCATTCTCAGAGTCTAACGCGCTGGCGGCGAGATTTTGATAATCGAAGGTTCGCCCTGGCTGCTGACTTTTATTTTCGACGTGTTCAATGTGATAGCCGAGGCCACGCAAATCAGCACGGATTTCGCTGTAACAGCAAAGGTGATATTGCTCATTGAGAAGCAGAGTCATTAAGGCTGCTTTATTCTCACGACCAAAGCGCTGCCAGCGACGAGTTGATTGATCTGAATTTTGTGGTGGTTGCTCATGTGCAGTGAGTAAGGCATCTGTTCCACGTCGGGTTTTTATCACATGCCTCATTGCGCTTTCCCTTTCAGCATGTTCTGCCGGGCAATGCTGCGCTGTAAGCGTTGGAGTTGTGGATGTTGATCACCCAGCGCCACCTGTAATGCAGCCATCAGTTGCTGTGCTTCTGGCTCGTCGTACTTCCCTTGATCTACCCAAGCCGTCAGCTTTTGTAGGTCAGCCTTCTCCTTAATCGGAGGTTGCGGATCGACACCCATCACACTTTGTAGCACGTCGTTACTCGGCTCGCCGTAGGTCGCTCCGAGCGGCATCAACGCTTTCCCGTTGCCATTCTCATCCTGCTCAAGCAGACGAATGGATTCACGTTTTACCGTGCTGATAACCTGCGGGCTATGGGTAGTGACAATAAACTGGATTAGTGGAAATGCGCTGCGCAAAGACTGGATAATTTGCTGCTGCCAGGCTGGGTGCAGGAACATATCGACTTCATCGATCAGCACAATCCCCTGTGTTTTTAAGGCGGCTTCATCGCGTAAATGGGGGTTGAGTTTGACACAGCGAAACGCGATATCCGCTACCATCGCAACCGCATTACGCAGGCCGTCGCTGAGCTGGGATAAGGGAATCTTACCGTGCTGTGGATGGTTCATCACCAATTGCTGGTTATGGCTGGAGCTGTATTCCAGATCGTGCCAGCCAGTCACTTCCTGCGTCAGACAGTTAATGGTTTGCTGGATGGCTTGAATAGCTTCTTTCATCCGCTGAACACGAACACCTTCTTTTAACTTTGCTGAAGGTGATTCAAGTTGTGTGATTTGATGTTCACGGTAGCTAAGCCATAACCAGCTATACCATTGTTCAAATTGCTTATAGTTTGATGTGGCAGAAAGGCAATCGTCATAACCAGACAAACGTGAAAAGACGCTGTTATCCAGACGCTGTTCAGTAGGCTGTGCCTCATAACGTTCCTGATACCACAAGCGAGCAGTCCCCAGATAAAGCATTAGGGGAAGTTCAACCTGCTGCAAATTATGCTCTTCACGCACCAGCGTCTGAAGTTGTTCACCCCAACGGGTAAGCTGCGCCGCTGTCTTATCTTCATGCGGCGGCTGTTCTCCTCGCTTGTCGAGCATCCAGGTTGCCGTTTTTCCACTTTCCCATTCCCCGGTAGCCGTAATCATGGCCGGAGACGACATTTCCATGTTCAGCGCTTCGGGGCGGAAAACCAGACGTACATCTTCTGTACGGATCGCCAGCGATTTATCTTTTACGTAGAGGCTGGCATCAAAACCACGAATAAAGGGAAACAGCGCCAGGCGTATCGCATCCAGCACTGCCGTCTTGCCCGCGCCATTCGGTGCAACCAGAATCGTAATGTGCTCATCAAAAGTAATATCGAGCTGTCTGAAGCAACGAAAGTTAAGCAGTGAAAGTTTGTCGATTCTCATTACACCAGCCTCACCTGTTTTTATGTTTTAGTATAATAACATCTCTTGCCTGCAATATTGCCCGCTTTAAGCGGGCAAAGGTTACGCCTTTTATCACGTTTTAACTATTTATCCTGTTGATTAACATGGTTTTTCTAAGGAATTAATAAAATCCTTTCCTGTCGTGTCCGTAGAATATCGACAGCCTGGAGACAAGGTGACTGTTGCTGGTAACCATATTCTTTGCGATCGATACCAACTCGTTCATGTTTTTTCTTCAGAAAGTTACGGCATCGACAAACGTAGCGCCTGCGTTGATAAATGTAAGGCTATAGTGCCGTTCAATGAGTAAGCTGCGACGTTACTGCTCGTATGAACACCATCCACCCTTATGATGTGAGCCTGTACCCCCATGTGGATGTTGACCCTTTGGGCAGGCAAGCGCACCGGATGATGCCGTGACAGTAATAAAAGCGATAATCATCGCTGTAAATAATCTCTTCATATATAACTCACATTAATAAATAGAACATATTACTACCTACTACAGAATACGCATACTTGATACGGACTTAGGGGATAATATAACGCGTACTTTAGTTTAAATTCTATCCTTCATGTGGCATAGGTTATCAGGATAGGTTTTCGTTATGAATTTTATCTGGGATATTGAAGCAACATATTGGGGGGGATATGAGTTATAAATATGTTGGTAAGCATGGCTGTGATGTTGCATTGCGGATGGGCTATAAAGAATGCCCCGATGAAAATGCTTATGGTGATGCCTATTATATTAAAGATGGGTTAAAATGGATATTTAATATAACAGGCTTAAAAAAACGGCTTGGCGTATACAGCGACGACGATCTCCGTAAACAGAACTATGATGTAGATACCTATTATCGAGTTGAAAACCAACCGGAAGAAAGTGCAGATGATGAAATGCAATCGCTATATCATAATTTAGCGGTAGAAGAAGGAGAACCCGTGTATCTGGAGGGAGGCATGTATCTTTATCCGGATGGCTCTATACGTTGATCTCATAATTTTGGCCTGGTAAGCGTATCTCTTTTGAGAAAGGATGAGCCTGTAAGTATGACCCACAAGTTCGTTTGGTGATTAGTTAAGTCCCGCCCGCGTTAGTCCTGGCGTACTTTTATCCCTTCTTTGCAGACGATATCCCACAATAAATGGACGTTCGGTTTTAGCAATCGGTAAATGGTGATTAATAAAATAATATTCCACTTTCTCTATCCACCTTTCCTTTCGTATTATATGCAAGAACTAGTCTTAATAATAAGCAAATACTTTGTCCCGAAATAGAGGACGAATGGTGGGCATGAGAGAAGGATGTTGGCGGAAGATCACAGGAGTCGAACCTGCCCGGGACCGCTGGCGGCCCCAACTGGATTTGAAGTCCAGCCGCCTCACCGGAGACGACGATCTTCCGCGCCTCGATTGCTACATGGAGGCGCGCGCATTATAGCTACTTCCTGGCGTTTCCACATCCCCTCCCGTGCTTTTTTAACTTCCCTTTCCTTCTGCCATGATCGGTTTCATATAAACCCCCATAAAATCCATTAGTTACATTTCATCACACTTTTTGGCGCTACCCTGATCACAGAAAACAAGAATCGTAATTTGATAACCAAATAACGGAATATTCACGCTCGCAGGGAAGGTTTACAAAAACTGTAACCGGTATCAGTGAGCGTTGTAAGCGTTAAGGATGCGTAATGAAAAGTGAGATTCTCTCCGTTAAGGAGAAGATTGGCTATGGTATGGGCGATGCCGCGAGCCACATCATCTTTGATAACGTCATGTTATATATGATGTTCTTCTATACCGATATTTTCGGCATTCCCGCTGGTTTTGTTGGCACCATGTTTTTACTGGCGCGTGCGCTTGATGCCATCTCCGACCCTTGCATGGGCCTGCTGGCCGACCGTACCCGCTCTCGCTGGGGCAAATTCCGACCCTGGGTGCTGTTTGGCGCGTTGCCGTTTGGTATCGTTTGTGTGCTGGCTTATAGCACGCCGGATCTCAGTCTGAACGGCAAAATGATTTATGCCGCCATCACCTACACGTTGCTCACCCTTCTGTACACTGTGGTCAACATCCCTTACTGCGCGTTGGGGGGGGTAATAACCAATGACCCAACGCAGCGTATCTCCTTGCAATCCTGGCGCTTTGTGCTGGCAACGGCGGGCGGAATGCTTTCTACCGTACTGATGATGCCTCTGGTGAAACTGATTGGCGGCGAGAATAAGGCGCTGGGCTTCCAGGGGGGTATCGCGGCGCTCTCGGTGGCGGCGTTCCTGATGCTGGCGTTCTGCTTCTTTACCACCAAAGAGCGCGTTGAAGCGCCTGCCACCCATACCTCCATGCGTGAAGACCTGCGTGATATCTGGCACAACGACCAGTGGCGCATAGTCGGCCTGCTCACCATCCTGAATATTCTGGCGGTATGCGTGCGCGGCGGGGCGATGATGTATTACGTCACCTGGATATTGGGCAAACCGGGCGTGTTTGTCGCCTTCCTCACCACCTATTGCGTCGGCAACCTGATTGGCTCGGCGCTGGCAAAACCGTTGACCGACTGGAAATGCAAAGTGAGCGTTTTCTGGTGGACCAATGCTTTACTCGCAGTAATCAGCGTGGCGATGTTCTTCGTACCGATGCACGCCACGATCGCTATGTTCGTTTTTATCTTTGTGATTGGCGTATTGCACCAGTTAGTCACGCCTATCCAGTGGGTGATGATGTCTGACACCGTCGACTACGGCGAATGGTGTAACGGCAAACGCCTGACGGGGATCAGTTTTGCCGGCACGTTGTTCGTGCTGAAACTGGGTCTTGCCCTCGGCGGGGCGCTGATTGGCTGGATGCTGGCAGGCGGCGGTTACGACGCGGCGGCGAAAACGCAAAACAGCGCCACGATCAGCATCATCATCGCTCTGTTCACTATCGTTCCGGCCATCTGTTATCTGCTGAGCGCCGCGATCGCTAAACGCTACTACACCCTGAAAAGCCCGTTCCTGAAAACCATTCTGGAACAACTGGCGCAGGGCGCACACCGCAACGAACAAGAATTTACCCATAAAGAATTGCAAAACTAAAGGAACAGACTATGAAAATTAGCGACGGAAACTGGCTGATCCAGCCTGGCCTTAATTTGATTCACCCGGTTCAGGTGTTCGACGTTGAACAGCACGGGAATGAGATGGTGATCTATGCCGCGCCGCGCGATGTCCGCGAACGAACCTGGCAACTGGATACCCCGTTGTTTACCCTGCGCTTTTTCTCGCCGCAGGAAGGAGTGATAGGTGTACGGATGGAACACTTCCAGGGCGCTTTGGATAACGGCCCACATTATCCGCTCAATGTCTTGCAAGATATCAACGTAGAGATGCAGAACAACGCTGAATTTGCCGAACTCAAGAGCGGCAGCCTGAGCGTGCGCGTCACCAAAGGCGAGCTCTGGTCTCTGGATTTTCTGCGTAACGGTGTACGTATCACCGGTAGTCAGTTGAAAAATAACGGCTATGTGCAGGACACCAATAGCGGGCGCAACTACATGTTCGAGCGTCTGGATCTCGGCGTGGGCGAAACCGTCTACGGGCTTGGCGAGCGCTTTACCGCGCTGGTGCGTAACGGTCAGACGGTGGAGACCTGGAACCGCGACGGCGGCACCAGCACCGAGCAATCGTACAAGAATATCCCGTTCTATATCACCAACCGTGGCTACGGTGTGCTGGTGAATCATCCGCAGTGCGTGTCGTTTGAAATTGGCTCCGAGAAAGTCTCCAAAGTTCAGTTCAGCGTCGAGAGCGAGTATCTGGAATACTTCGTCATCGACGGCCCGACCCCGAAAGACGTGCTGAACCGCTATACCCAATTTACGGGTCGTCCGGCGCTGCCGCCCGCCTGGTCGTTTGGCCTGTGGCTGACCACCTCATTCACCACCAACTACGACGAAGCGACCGTTAACAGTTTTATCGACGGTATGGCCGAGCGCAATCTGCCGCTGCACGTCTTCCACTTCGACTGTTTCTGGATGAAAGCTTTTCAGTGGTGCGATTTTGAATGGGACCCGGTGACTTTCCCCGATCCGAAAGGGATGATTCGCCGCCTGAAAGCGAAAGGGCTGAAAGTCTGCGTGTGGATTAACCCCTACATCGGCCAGAAATCCCCGGTCTTCCAGGAGCTGAAAGAGAAAGGATATTTGCTAAAACGCCCGGACGGCTCCTTGTGGCAGTGGGATAAATGGCAGCCGGGACTGGCGATTTACGACTTCACCAACCCGCAAGCCTGCGAATGGTATGCCGACAAGCTGAAGGGCCTGGTGGAGATGGGAGTGGACTGCTTCAAAACTGACTTCGGCGAACGCATTCCAACGGATGTGCAGTGGTTTGATGGTTCAGATCCACAGAAAATGCACAACCATTATGCCTACATCTACAACGAACTGGTGTGGAACGTGCTGAAAGAGACCGTCGGCGTTGAAGAGGCGGTGCTGTTCGCCCGTTCCGCCTCGGTGGGCGCGCAACAGTTCCCGGTGCACTGGGGCGGCGACTGCTACGCCAACTACGAATCGATGGCGGAAAGCCTGCGCGGCGGGCTGTCCATCGGCCTGTCAGGGTTTGGCTTCTGGAGTCATGATATTGGCGGATTCGAGAATACCGCGCCGGCGCATGTCTACAAGCGTTGGTGCGCATTCGGCTTGCTCTCCAGCCACAGCCGCCTGCACGGTAGCAAATCCTACCGGGTTCCGTGGGCCTATGACGACGAGTCCTGTGACGTGGTGCGCTTCTTCACCGAACAGAAGTGCCGGATGATGCCGTATCTGTATCGGGAAGCGGCGCGTGCCAACGAAGCCGGTACGCCAATGATGCGGGCGATGATGCTGGAGTTCCCGGACGATCCGGCGTGTGATTATCTTGATCGCCAGTACATGCTGGGAGATGCGGTCATGGTAGCGCCGGTGTTTAGTGAAGCGGGCGACGTGGAGTTCTACCTGCCAGAAGGCCGCTGGACGCACCTGTGGCGCAACGATGAAGTGCAGGGCAGTCGCTGGCATAAACAGCAGCATGGCTTCCTGAGCCTGCCAGTGTACGTGCGTGACAATACACTACTGGCGCTGGGCAACAATAGCCAGAAGCCCGATTACGCCTGGCATGAGGGTACGGCCTTCCAGTTATTCCATCTGGATGACGGTTGCGAAGCGGTCTGCGAAGTCCCTGCTACGGATGGTTCGACAATCTTTACGCTGCAGGCGAAACGCACAGGCAATACCATTACGGTGAGCGGCGAAGGCGAGGCGCGCAACTGGACGCTGTGTCTGCGTAATATTACGCAGATTAGCGGTACCAAATGCGGCTCATATGCGGGAAGTGAACTGGGCGTAGTGATCACCCCGCAGGGAAATGAAGTGGTGATTACGCTTTAAATCTGAATCGCCGGATGGCGCCGTGAGCTGCGCTTATCCGGCCTATAAATGAGCAAGAACCGTAAGCCCGGTAAGCGCCATCGCCACCGGGCAAGCCCTCAATTACAGCGCTGGCTCCGTTGACGTAACTTCCCCGCCGGACACCACGCCCGCTTGCATCGTTTGCGTTATCTGCTGCTTTTGTGCGTTGACCGCGTGTAATTGCCCATTTACCGTCGGTTTCAACGGCGCATCGGCCTGAATATTGCCGCTGGCCGTGAGCTGAATATTGCCATCGCCAGCAATCGGTAATGTCGGCCAGCCCCACTGCTGTAGCACATCCATTGGTACGCCGCGTCCGTTCAGGCTGATTTGCGTCTGACGCTGCGGCAGTTGCGATACGCTGGCAGTGGCTTCCAGTATCCCTTTTCCAGTAAACGCGCTCAGATCGCTGATGTTGACCGTGCTGGCATTAGCCGTCAACGACAGCGACGGGCGGCGCACATCCACACGGTTAAAGGTTGCCGCTGCGGCGTTGAGGGTCGCATTGCCGCTCCAGACGCCCCATTGATGATGTTGTACCAGCTCCAGGTTTGCGCCGTAGCCGTCCAGAGCGGTGATTTGCCACGGGAAGGCCGGGTCGATATCAATCACCAGATTGCGGCTGGCGCTGAATTTTTTCAGCGTCAGGCTGTTCAACCAGTCGGGCAACGGCTTCATCCATAACTGCTTCCAGTTTTCCGGCAGCGTATACTCCAGCCCGGCGATAGCGGTATCGTCCAGAATAAGCGCTTTGCTCTCGCGTAACCAGGCACCGGAAGTTCTGACCATACCGCCTTCCCAGCGGGTGGTGAACTGGCGTAGCGCAACGCCCTGTGGTGAAAATTCGGCGTTCAGGATTGGATCGAGCAAGTGCAGCGAGCCGTAAATAAACTCGCTGGCGTTCATCGATAATTTACCTTCCTGACTTTGCCAGTCTTCTTTGCGCAGAGTCAGATTGCGCAAACTCAGGTCAAGATCGGTGACTGCCCAGTCTGGTCCTTGCAGGCTGGAGTCCGTCACTTCAAGACGACCAATCTGCAAAGATGGAACCGTAGTAAGCGGCGCGAAAAACTCGCTCAGGGATTTATCGCTTTGTAACCGAATATCATTCAGCCGCAGATTTTCAACGACCCAACTACCGTCAGCGTTACGCCGGGCGACGCCGGTTAACGCTCCGCGCGCCATATCGGCGCCGACGGTGTTTAACATCACCTGATTATGGTCGATACTGCCTTCAATAAGCACATTAGTGGCGGGAACGTCGTTTAACGTCAGCGAACCAGCGCTCAGTTGGATCTGGGCTTTATTGCCCAATACCCGACCGGCTTCGGGGCGCCAGGGCATAACGCCGCCGTTAACGCGCTGGGCGCTCAACCGCCATTCGCTGCCGGGACTATTGAGCGCCATATTGCGAAGTTGCAGGCGGTCGGCCTCAAACGGGAAAGGGGCGGTTTGCACTGAAATATTCAGCGTGCCGTCCTGTAACAGAATCGTGTCGACATGCAGCGGCGCGGTTAACTGGCGAATGCTCAGACCGATATCTACGGTTTTCGCGACCAGGGTAGCAGGCTGACCATCACGACCAAAGGTCACATTCTCCAGTAAAAGATGGGATGGGGCGGAAAAACGATGATCCATCACGTCGAATGTGAGGTGATAACCGCTGTTCTCTGATACCCAGTTGCTGATGTGATCTGCGCCCCAGCGCGTTTGCAGCAGAAAATAAAAGCCGAAAATCACCACTAAACAGGCGATCAGCACATAGAGAAGCAACCTCCCAATCAATTTCATGGTCTTCCATCCCGTGAAATGCACATAGGGGATTTATGCACGATTTGCGTGCAATCCTCAAGACAGGAATGGTGAAAGAGCGTTACAGCAGCGGCGAATCGTGTCGCCGCCGCAGGGTTTTTACGGTTTTTCCGGCGGGAGAATCAGGTTCAGCACGATAGCCGTGATGCCGCCAGCGGCAATTCCGGATGAGAGCAGATTTTTCACCCATTCCGGCGCGAACTGCAGGATCTGCGGCTGTTGCGAGACGCCAAGACCCACGGCCAGCGACAGGGCGATAATCAGAATCGCGCGGCGGTTCAGTGGCTCACGCGAGACAATACGCACGCCGGAGGCGGCAATGGTGCCGAACATCACCAACGTGGCGCCGCCGAGCACCGGTTCCGGGATATGCTGCACAAAACCGCTTACCGCCGGGAACAGGCCGAGCACAATCAGCATCAGCGCGACGACAAATCCCACATAGCGACTGGCGACGCCGGTCAACTGAATTACGCCGTTGTTCTGACCGAAACAGGAATTCGGGAACGTATTAAATACCGCTGAAACAAATGAGTTCAGGCCGTTAGCCAGTACGCCGCCCTTTAGCCGTTTCATGTACAAGGGGCCGGATACCGGCTGCTCGGAGACATCAGAGGTGGCGGTGATGTCGCCGATGGTCTCCAGCGACGTAATCATAAAGACCAGCATCAACGGCAGTAACAGGTTCCAGTCAATGCCCAGACCATAATACAGCGGGGTCGGCACCATCAGGATGTCCTGTGAGACCGGCGCGTTATTCTCAGGCAACATGCCCATAAACCAGGCCAAAAGATAGCCAGCCGCCATGGCAATAACCAAAGAAGCCACGCGCAGGTAGGGATTACGCTGCCGATTCAGCAGGATAATAATGGCCAGGACGACGCCGGCCAGCAGCAGGTTTTTCGGTGCGCCAAAGGTGTTGTCGCTCATTGCGGCATAGCCGCCGCCGATGGAGGTTAGCCCCACCTGAATCAGCGACAGGCCAATAATCATTACCACGACGCCGGAGACTAACGGCGTGATAATCCGGCGCGCCAGATGTAGAATGCGAGAAAGCACCATCTCGGTGCAGCTTGCCAGCATCAGCGTGCCGAACAGCGCCGCCATCATCGTCGGGACATCCGCGCCGCCGGTTTTCAGCGCGGTACCGCCCATAATCAGCGGGGCGACAAAGTTAAAACTGGTTCCCTGGATGGATAACAGCCCCGATCCTACCGGCCCCCACGCTTTGATTTGAATAATAGAGGCTACGCCGGAGGCGAACAGCGACATGCTGATAATGTGCTGCGTATCCTGCGCCGGTAAACCCAACGCCTGGCAGATTAACAGCGCTGGCGTGATTACCGCGACAAACATAGCCAGCAGATGCTGACAAGCGGCAAAAAGGGTTTGAGGGAGCGGCGGTCGATCTTCAAGACGGTAAATTAATTCGCTGTTTTGCGTCTGCGCAACCGGTTGCGCATCTGCCGGCTCGATGGCGTTAACGGACATCAGGGACATTCTCGTGGTGGAAAAACGGTGATTTTATCTGACCAGATGGTAAAAGCAAACGATTGCGAGCGAATATTCTTAATATTTAAAAAAGATAAATGCACCTTTTTATATAACTTTTTGCCTTTTTCTGCTTAAAATCCATGCCGAAGACTCGCAAAGAGCTAAAAAACTGACTCAGGAAATGATTTGTGCGCACATGTCACAGCGCACTACAGGAGCTTTAAATGTTTGAACTCGATACCTTATCGACCCTTGTCGCCGCCACGCTGGTGCTGCTACTGGGTCGCAAGCTGGTCCAGTCTGTCTCCTTACTGAAGAAATATACGATTCCGGAGCCGGTGGCAGGGGGGTTACTGGTCGCGGTTGCTCTGCTTGTGCTGAAAAAAAGCGTCGGTTGGGAAGTCAACTTTGATATGACCCTGCGCGATCCGTTGATGCTGGCGTTTTTCGCGACGATCGGCCTTAACGCTAACCTTGCCAGCCTGCGCAAGGGGGGACGCGTTGTTGGCGTCTTCCTGGTCGTCGTGGTCGGATTACTGCTGATGCAGAATGCCATCGGTATCGGCATGGCGAGTCTGTTGGGGCTGGACCCGTTAATGGGGCTGATTGCCGGGTCAATTACGCTGTCCGGCGGACACGGTACCGGCGCGGCGTGGAGTAAACTGTTTGTCGAACGTTATGGTTTTGCCAATGCCACCGAAGTTGCGATGGCATGTGCAACCTTTGGCCTGGTGCTGGGCGGGTTGATTGGCGGCCCGGTAGCGCGTTATCTGGTGAAACACTCCACCACGCCGGATGGAATGCCTGACGATCAGGCCGTGCCGACAGCCTTTGAAAAGCCGGATGTGGGTCGTATGATCACCTCTCTGGTGCTAATCGAAACTATCGCCCTGATTGCTATCTGTCTGACCGTGGGCAAAATCGTAGCGCAGCTACTGGCGGGAACGGTGCTTGAACTGCCGGTCTTCGTTTGTGTGCTATTTGTTGGGGTGATCCTCAGCAATGGCCTGGCGCTGGTGGGTTTTTATCGCGTATTTGAGCGTGCTGTTTCGGTGCTGGGGAACGTGAGTTTGTCACTGTTCCTGGCAATGGCGCTGATGAGCCTGAAGCTGTGGGAACTGGCGTCGCTGGCGCTGCCGATGCTGGCGATTCTGGTGGTACAGACCATCTTCATGGCGCTGTACGCGATCTTCGTCACCTGGCGCATGATGGGGAAAAACTACGATGCGGCGGTGCTGGCGGCGGGTCACTGTGGTTTTGGCTTGGGCGCAACGCCGACCGCCATTGCTAATATGCAGGCGATTACCGACCGTTTTGGCCCCTCGCATATGGCGTTCCTGGTGGTGCCGATGGTCGGCGCGTTCTTTATCGATATCGTCAATGCGTTGGTGATTAAGCTGTACCTGATGTTACCGATTTTCGCGCAATAAGGGTTTGTACGGCGGCATTAAAGCCGCCGTGCTCACTAGGCGTTGGAATAACGTTCGGTTTCCGGCATCCAGCGCTCAATCAGCGCTTGTGCCTGCTGCGGATAACGTTCGTGAATATGACGGGCAATACGCTGAACTTCGGGAATCATGGCTTGATCGCGCAGCAAATCAGCTACTTTAAATTCGGCGTTACCCGTCTGGCGCGTGCCCAGTAATTCCCCCGGGCCGCGAATCTCTAAATCTTTTTGTGCAATCACAAAGCCGTCGTTGCTGTCGCGCAATACCTGTAAACGCTTCTGCGCCGTTTTCGACAACGGCGATTTATAGAGCAGCACGCAGTGCGACGCGACCGCGCCACGGCCAACGCGTCCTCTGAGCTGGTGTAACTGCGCCAGGCCCAGTCGCTCCGGGTTTTCAATAATCATCAGGCTGGCGTTAGGAACATCGACCCCCACCTCAATCACCGTAGTGGCGACCAGCAGATGCAGTTCACCCTGCTTAAAGGTCTGCATCACCGCCTGTTTTTCGGCGGGCTTCATGCGGCCGTGTACCAGGCCGATATTCAACTCCGGTAACGCCAGCTTGAGCTCCTCCCAGGTGGCTTCCGCCGCCTGCGCTTCCAGCAGGTCGGACTCTTCAATCAGCGTACAGACCCAGTAGGCCTGACGGCCTTCGGTTGTGCAGGCGTTGCGCACACGATCAATGATTTCATGGCGACGGGTATCCGGAATCGCAACGGTAGTGACAGGGGTACGGCCCGGCGGTAGCTCGTCAATCACCGAGGTATCGAGATCGGCGTAGGCAGTCATCGCCAGGGTGCGCGGAATGGGCGTTGCGGTCATAATCAACTGATGCGGATGAAAGCCCTGCTGCTGGCCTTTTTCCCACAATGCCAGCCGCTGGTGGACGCCAAAGCGGTGCTGCTCATCGATAATGACCAGCGCCAGCCCGTTAAACTGCACCTGTTCCTGGAAGATAGCGTGGGTGCCGACAATCATCTGCACCTGACCGCTGGCAATAGCCTCTTGCTGCGCCTGACGCGCTTTACCTTTTTGCTTACCGGCCAGCCAACCCACTTCAACGCCCAACGGTTCGAACCAGTTGCGGAAATTATTTGCGTGCTGTTCAGCCAGCAATTCGGTCGGCGCCATCAGCGCCACCTGCTTACCATGAGCGATGGCGCGTAGCGCCGCCAGGGCGGCAACCAGCGTTTTCCCTGAACCGACGTCGCCCTGAACCAGACGCATCATCGGCACATCCAGCGCCATATCACGTTCGATCTCTGCCACCACCCGCGCCTGCGCGCTGGTGGGTTTAAACGGCAACGACGCCAGCAGCTTGTCTTTCAATATGTTGTTGGTACTTAGCGGCTGAGCGTGATAGCGCTGCGCGCCTGCGCGAAGCGCCAGCATACTGAGGTTATGCGCCAGTAGCTCTTCAAGAATAAGCCGCCGCTGCGCCGGGTGTTTGCCGGTTTCTAAATCGGCGAGCTGGAGCGTCGGCGGCGGGCGATGCAAGGTACGTAGCGCCTCCGGCAGGCTCATCATACCCTGCGCCAGTTCCGGCGGCAGTAGTTCGGCAATGGCGCAGGTGTCGAGCAACTCCAGCGCCTGATCGGTAAGCTTGCGCAGTGTCACTTGCTTCACGCCCTCGGTGGTCGGATAGACGGGGGTGAGCGTTTCCTGAAGTTCCGGCGTGCTGAGATCGCCCTGCAGGCGATATTCCGGATGGATCATCTCTGCGCCATACTTGCCGCGCTTCGCTTCCCCGTAGGCCAGCACACGTCGTCCCGTCGCCAGGCTGTTTTTCATCGCCGCGTTAAAATTGAAAAAGCGCATGGTAAGAATGCCGGAACCGTCGCTAATCTGGCAGGTCATCATCCGACGACCGCCGAAAGTGATATTGCAGTTCAGCACTTCACCTTCAACGGTGGCGTAGATGCCAGGCAGCAGTTCGCCAATATGGTAGAGATGGGTACGGTCTTCGTAACGCAGAGGGAGGTGGAGCAGGAGGTCCTGCACGGTATGCAGGCCAATTTTCGCCAGTTTACTGCTTTGCGCTGCGCCGACGCCTGTCAGGGAATTGAGCGGAACAGCGTCTAACAAGCGGCCTAACATGGTGATTACCCTGCCGCCTGCATCGTCGCCCACCAGTCAGCATCGGCGTCGATTTCGCCCTGCTGATTGACGCGAGGATAAGGCAGACCTTTACGTTTAGCGACTTTCGCCAGCACCGGATAACCACCCTCAAACAGCAGGCGCTGCTGTTCATCTTCCGGCAACATGCTATTTTCACGCAGATACATGCCCGCGTTCTGACGCTGGCGCTGGGCTTCATAAAGAATGAGCGCGGAGGCGACGGAAACGTTCAGCGACTGTACCATGCCGATCATCGGAATGATGATGTCCCGATCCGCCAGGGCTAATGCTTCCTGAGTAATACCGGTTTTCTCCTGACCCATCAGAATACAGGTCGGGCGCGTGTAATCAATCTCGCGAAAGTCTACGGCTTTATCAGAAAGATGGGTTGCCAGAATCTGCATTCCCCGTCCTTTCAAATGGGCTACCGCATCGCCAATGGTACGGTGAGTTTTCACCTGTACCCAACTGTTGCTGCCCGCCGCCGCGGAAGCCATGGTGCGCATCCGGCTACCAGGCCAGATAGCATGGACTTCATGGACGCCAACGGCATCTGCGGTACGAATGATTGCAGAAACGTTATGAGGTTTGTGGACTTGCTCCATGCAGACCGTGAGATCAGGCTGACGCCTGGCGAGCATTTCGCATATACGCGCATAACGTTTTGGATTCATAGCGCTAGTTTCGGTTACGGGTGACTTTAATAACGTCTGGCATCACGCGGATTTTGCGCATGATATTCGCCAGATGTACGCGATCGCGTGCGGTAAGGCGAATAAAGGTACTATAGACGCGACCATCTTTCTCTTCAGTATTCAGGCTTTGAATATTGGAGGTGGTGGTATTAATCGCCGCCGTCAGGTTAGCCAGCGCGCCCTGATGGTTAAACATTTCCACCTTGATTTCGGTAATGAATTCCTGCTCCGTCTCTTTGTCCCATTCGACCGCCATAAATTTCTCTGGCTCTTTCTGGTATCCACGGATATTACGGCAGGATTCGTGGTGGATCACCAGTCCTTTACCTGGGCTGACGTGAGCGATGATCGGGTCGCCTGGGATCGGACGACAACACTTCGCAAAGGTGATAAGCACGCCATCCGCGCCTTTAATCGGCAGGTGGCCGTGATTCGATTGCGCAACGGTCGGCACCACGGCTTCGCCTTGCTGCAGATTTTTCGCGACCACTACGCTCATCGCGTTGCCGAGACCGATCTCCGCCAGCAGATCGTCAAGCGTTGCCAGCTTCATACGATCCAGTTCGCGCTGAATATTTTCCTGCGGAATTTCCGCCAGCTTACGACTGCCGCCTAAAGCATGGTTAAGCAGACGACGGCCCAGGCTTACGGAGTCATCACGTTTGAGGTTTTTCAGCAACTGACGAATTTTAGCGCGCGCTTTAGAGCTGACGACAAAGTTCAGCCAGGCGGCGTTGGGACGCGCGCCCGGCGCGGTAATAATTTCGACGGTCTGACCGCTGCTAAGCGGCTGCGACAGCGGATAAGGCTGGCGGTCGACACGCGCGCCGACGCAGGCGTGACCGATGTCGGTATGCACTGCATAGGCAAAATCCACCGGCGTAGCGCCAGCGGGCAGTTCGACAATGCGCCCTTCCGGGGTGAAAACGTAAATCTCATCCGGGAAGAGATCGGATTTTACGCTTTCGATAAATTCAAACGAACTACCGGCGCTCTGTTGTAGCTCCAGCAGGCTCTGCATCCAGCGCTGGGCGCGGATCTGCGCCGTGGTGCTGGTCTCACCGTGTTCTTTATACGCCCAGTGCGCCGCGACCCCCATTTCCGCCATCTGATCCATGTCTTCGGTACGGATCTGGACTTCAACAGGAACGCCGTGCGGGCCGATCATTGAGGTGTGCAAAGACTGATAGCCGTTCGCTTTGGGAATGGCAATATAGTCTTTCACCCGTCCCGGACGCGGCTTATAGAGACTGTGCATCTGGCCGAGTACGCGATAGCAGGTATCGGAGTCATGAACGATGACGCGGAAAGCGTAAATGTCCATGATCGAGTGAAAACGCTGCTCTTTGAGCACCATTTTGCAGTAGATCGAGTAAAGATGTTTTTCGCGACCGCTAACGCGACACGGAATTCCCGCCTCTTGCAAACGTCCTTCGATTTCAGAGAGGATTTTTTGGATCATCTCCTTACGGTTGCCGCGCGCCGCTTTTACCACTTCTTTGATGACGCGGTAACGATTGGGATACAGCGCTTCAAAACCCAGCTCTTCCAGCTCGGTTTTGATGTGATGAATACCTAAACGGTGCGCCAGAGGACTGTAGATTTCCAGCGTTTCACGGGCAATACGACGACGTTTATCCGGGCGTAACGAGCCCAGCGTGCGCATGTTATGGGTACGGTCAGCAAGCTTAATGAGGATGACGCGGATATCCTGCACCATCGCCATAATCATTTTGCGAAAGTTTTCGGCCTGCGCCTCTTTCTTATCGCGAAACTTGAGCTTATCAAGTTTCGACACCCCCTCTACCAGCTCGGCAACGCTTTTACCGAAAAGCTGTTCCATGTCCTGATAGGTGGCGGGGGTATCTTCAATCACGTCATGCAGCAGAGCGGCCATCAGCGTTTCGTAGTCGAGTTTCATCTCGGCCAGAATACAGGCCACCGCCACCGGGTGCGTGATATAGGGTTCACCGCTTGAACGTGTCTGGCCCTCGTGAGCGTCACGTGCAACGAGATACGCCTGCCGAAGACGCTTAATCTGGTCTTCCGGCAGGTAGGTTTGAATCAGTTGATTCAGGCTTTCAAACAGATACAAGGGCGACCCGCTTTGTGATTAACGACGACCTTCAGCAATAGCGGTAACGGCTTGTAATTCAGCGGCTTCCTGCTCTTGCTGTTCCTGGCGCTCGCGGACGTCGAGGATCTGGTTGTTAATCAGACCTTCTTCGATTTCGCGCAGCGCGATAACGGTAGTTTTATCGTTTTCTTCCGGTACCAGCGGATCCTTTCCGCCTACCTGCATCTGACGAGCGCGACGCGCGGCGACCAGTACCAGGTCAAAACGGTTACCAATTTTCTCTACAGCGTCCTGAACAGTTACGCGTGCCATACTTAAAATGCTCCACAGGTGAAGAAATGACTGGGCATGATACTGAAAGTGGGTTCAGTCTGCCAACAATTTGCTGATTAAAGCGTCATGACGCTGCTTTTGGCGGCTCATACGCAGACGTTCAGCGCGAATGATGGTTTTCAAGTCGCTTAACGCGGTATCAAAGTCGTCATTCACAATAAGATAATCATATTCGGCGTAATGGCTCATTTCTGCAACCGCTTGCGCCATTCGTTTGGCAATGACTTCTTCGCTATCTTGCCCGCGGCCGCGTAAACGGCGATCCAATTCGATCTTTGACGGCGGCAAAATAAAAATGCTGCGTGCTTGCGGCATCTTTTCGCGAATTTGCTGGGCGCCCTGCCAGTCGATATCCAGAAAAACATCAACGCCGGTTGCCAGCACTTGCTCAATGGTTTCGCGCGAAGTGCCGTAGTAATTGCCAAACACTTCCGCGTGCTCCAGAAACGCCTCCCTGCCAATCATGGTTTTAAACTCATCATGATTTACAAAGAAATAGTGCTCACCGTGCACTTCACCCGGACGCGGCGCGCGCGTGGTATGTGAAACGGAAACCTGAGTGTCATACAACGGTTGGGTTTTTAATAAAGCCTGAATCAGGCTGGATTTACCCGCGCCACTGGGGGCAGAAACAATATAAAGCGTACCTTGAGCCATGAGTATCTTACGTCTGTGATTATCGAAATAGAGCCTTGATACGGGCTTATTATACACATCGCCGTTATGCGACGTAGTCTTTGTCACACTTTTTGCGCCAGATTATTGCATTTTGCGTCCCTTTTTCCGCTTTTATCGCGTCGTTGCAGCAACCCACCAAAAAATCTGGAAAGTGGCTCGGATGATGCATTTTTACCTGTCGGTTTTTATTCACTAAAGCGCTATACCTGCCGGGCAATGTGCGCAGGAGGTCGTGATGAGATTATGGAAAAGTATGGCGTGGGGAATTTTATTGTGGCATTCGCAGAGTGGGGCGCTTTGCCCGGCCTGGCCGCCAGCAAGGGCCGCTGAAGAAATCGCCCGTTTACAGCAACAGCTCGCTGACTGGAATGACATCTACTGGAAACAAGGGGTTAGCGCGGTTGACGATAGTGTGTACGACCAACTCAGCGCAAGGCTGGTTCAGTGGCAACGCTGTGTTGGTCAGGATGTTTCATCTACTCCGGTTTCACCGCCGTTAAACGGTACAACAATGCACCCTGTTGCGCACACGGGCGTACGTAAACTCGCGGACCGACAGGCGGTAGAACAGTGGATGCGCGGGCGCAGCGAGCTTTGGGTACAGCCAAAAGTGGATGGTGTAGCGGTAACGCTGGTTTATCAAAACGGTAAACTGACCAGGGCTATCAGCCGGGGTAACGGACTACAAGGCGAGGACTGGACGCCAAAAATTCGCCTGATCCCCTCTATACCGCAGACAACACAAGGCGCGCTAGCTAACGCGGTGTTGCAGGGCGAAATCTTTCTACAGCGCGAGGGGCATATCCAGCAACGGATGGGCGGGATGAATGCGCGCTCGAAAGTCGCAGGAATGTTAATGCGCCAGGATAACGCCTCCGCGCTAAATTCGTTGGGTATTTTTATTTGGGCGTGGCCGGACGGTCCGGCAAATATGCCCGAAAGATTAAGCCAACTTGCTAAGGCTGGATTCAGTCTGACGAAGAAATATTCCCTGGCGGTAAAAAATGCCAGCGAGGTCGAGCGGGCGCGCCAGTCATGGCTGACGTCAGCATTACCCTTTGTAACGGATGGCGTAGTGATACGCATGACTAAAGAACCTGCGTCACAACACTGGCGACCCGGGCAGGGCGACTGGCTGGCAGCATGGAAATATCCGCCAGTAGCGCAGGTCGCGCAAGTGAGCGCTATTCAGTTCTCGGTGGGGAAAAGCGGCAAAATTACCGTAGTAGCGTCGCTTGTCCCCGTTATATTGGATGATAAGCGGGTTCAGCGGGTCAATATCGGTTCTGTGAAGCGTTGGGAAGCGTGGGATATCGCGCCGGGCGATCAGATCCTGGTGAGTCTGGCGGGGCAAGGCATTCCCCGGCTTGATGAGGTCGTCTGGCGGAGTCGTGAGCGGAGTAAGCCTGTACCGCCTGATAGCCATTTCAACTCGCTGACCTGCTTTTACGCGTCGGCAACGTGTCAGGAACAGTTTATCTCCAGGCTGGTATGGCTGGGGTCACGGTCGGCGTTGGGTCTGGACGGAATGGGTGAAGCCAGCTGGCGGGCTTTGCATCAGACGCATCGCTTTGAGCATATCTTCTCCTGGCTTGCCCTGACGTCAGCGCAAATAGCCAACACGCCAGGCTTTGCTAAAGGAAAAAGTGAGCAGATATGGCGGCAATTTAACCTGGCGCGCCGGCAGCCGTTTACCCGCTGGATCATGGCGATGGATATCCCCTTAACGCAGGCCGCATTACAGGCCAGCGGCGATCGCTCATGGGAGCAGTTATTAATGCGAACAGAGCAACACTGGCGGCAGTTGCCAGCGACGGGCGAGCGCCGTGCCGGGAGAGTCATCGACTGGCGGAATAATCCGCAGATCAAAACGCTGAGCAGATGGCTGGCTGCTCAGCATATTCCCGGATTTGGGTCTTAGTGCCCTTCATGGCGGTAATAAAATACCGGCAGGCCAAGTTTAAGACGTAGCGCTAATAACCTTGCTGTAAAGCCAAACAGTAACGTAGAGATAACGACGACATCCGGATTCATGACGTAATGTTGCAGCGCAATATAGAGCACCGCCGAGGCGAACGAAATGCCGGCATATAGCTCTTTTTGAAACACCAGTGGAATGCGTTTGCAGAACATATCGCGGAGCACGCCGCCAAAGACGCCGGTAGTGACGGCGGCTACCACGGCGATAATTGGCCCTTCGCCCATATCAAGGGCTATCTGAGCGCCAATAATAGAGAAAACCACCAACCCCAGCGCGTCAAGTACCAGGAAAAGCTTGCGTAAATAGGGCATGACGGGGGCAACAATGGTGGTCAATACAGCGGCAGTCGCCACAATAATGACATATTCGGGATGCTTCACCCAACCCAGCGGATAGTGACCGAGCAGAATGTCGCGAACCGAGCCTCCACCAATGGCGGTGGCGGTAGCAATAATAATTACGCCGAATGTATCCATGCGACGACGACCCGCAGCGAGTGCGCCCGTCATGGCCTCGGCAGTGATGCCAATTAAATAAAGAACGTGCAACAGCATGATTTCCCCCTAATTTACTGGGGGCGAAGATTAACGATTTGTGCGCTGTATCACGATTGAGATTTTCTAAGGCATTACGCGATTAATAAATTTTATTAATGATTTTAAATTTATGATTAATAATCATTTATTATAAATATCAATAAATTGTACATCATTTTTGTGGTTTATTGTATGCGAGGTTTTTCTGTTTTGACTTAGATAATTTAAAAGAACGGCGCCCTGGACGCGCCGCCAGTGAGTCATTTCATTGTGGCTGCTGTGCGGTAAGTTGTGTGATGAAGCGCTGGCGCGAGCGTTCCACATACTGTTGCAAGCCATTGGAATCAAAGAATGCCTGTGTATCGCCGTTGCGAAGTTGCTGTCGTTTCTCCAGTAGCCCGAAGCGGTCACCTTTGTTGGCAATAAAGATATCAACATGCTGGGCGGCCAGTGTCTTAAAGCTACTCTGTATATCAGTAACCAGGTCAGGGTAATTTTTGTTGTTAATCAGCAGATAGTCAGGTGTGGCGAGACTATCTGCGTAAATTAGCGTCTTGCCGTTGCGGAGCGTTACGCGCCAGGAAGTTGAGCCGGGCAGATGTCCAGGCGTGAATAGCGCTGTCACGGTTATCCCTCCGAGGCTGATGCTTTCCTGGTTGTGGATAATTTTATCAGTGGTGACGGGCGGAAAGGGGAGCGCATCGCCAAGCGCAAAATCCTCTCGTCCACCCCTCGCCATCTGATCGGCGTTGGGTTGGCTGGCGACCAATTGTGCGCCGCTCCACGCTTTCAAACGTGCCATGCCCCCCGCTTGATCCAGCCGCGCATGGCTGTTCAATAGATAGCGTATGTCTGTGAGGCGGAATCCTGCCGCTTCAATATTCGCTTTAATTTGCGGTGCGCTTTCATCCAGCCCCGCATCAATAAGAATATGCCCTGCCGGGGTGGTCAGCAGAATAGAAGAGAGATTTTCCGTGCCGACATACCACACGCCTTCTGTGATTTGAAACGGCTTTATAGGCTTAGCCCACGCTTTAAACAGTGATAACGGAGGCGCGGGTGATAACGGTTGTGAAAGATCTAATGCCGCCATGGCAGGAAGTGCTGATGTTGAAAATATACATACAAAGAATAATGCATAGCGATTCATAATGTTCTCCTGATTGAAGCGCCCGCAGTATACCTGGCAGTAATTTAGCCAGGTTCAATAAGAGAGACGTTTAATGAACTTGCTGCAAATGGATATGAACCTGTTAAAAGTACTCTATGTGCTGCTGGAGACGAGCTCTACGGGGAAAACGGCGCAAAAGCTGGCTTTGTCGCCTTCTGCGGTAAGTCATGCGTTAATGAGATTGCGCGATGCGCTAAACGATCCGTTGTTTCGACGGGAAGGGAACCGCCAGATTCCTACGCCTTATGCGCAGGCGCTGCGTGACAAATTGGCGCCTGTGTTTGTTTCGCTTAATGAGGAGCTGTTTGGCGATAAAGAGAACGGCTCCCGTTGTTTTCGGGTGGTACTTCCTCCCGCATTGAACGCGCTGCTTACGCCCGTTCTCGCAGAGAAAGGTCATCTTCATCAGGCGGTGATCGAGTGCCTTCCTTTTGCCCGCCGACCCTGGCGTGATGAACTGTTGGATAGCTCGGTTGATTTGGTGCTGGCAATTGGCGACCATCAAAAGCAGGTAAGCGCTCTGCATTACGAGCGGGTGGGGACTACGCGTTTGATCGCGGTTTATGGCGCGCCATTGCGTTCACGTCTGGAGAATGCCACAGCGTTGAATTTTGCTGATCTACAGCATTATCAACACATTTACTGTTTGCCGTGGACAAAAGAGAACAACGAACTGGACAGGCAGCAGGCTCGTGCCGGGTTTGAACGTCCGCTGGCGTTTGTTTGTCATGATTACAGTCAACTGGCGCCTGCTGTCCAGTCGGCGCCGCTAATGGCGATTGTACCGCGCCCCTGGTATGAAAATTTATCCGATAAGCGCGGTCTTTTTGTCCTGCCGCTTGCCGGGGAGCAGGCGGAAGGCGCTATTTTTATGCAGTATCGGGCTTCAACGGTAGAGTGGAAGCGGCGCCTTATCGACGCTATTCGCCGGAAATTAAAAATGTACTACCGATAAACGCGAGAGCCCGCATAAGGCGGGCTCTGTGACATATTGAGCGCCAGAATTATTCAATATTCTGGATTTGCTCGCGCATTTGCTCGATCAACACTTTTAATTCAATAGCGGAGTTAGTTACATCAGCGTTGATGGATTTGGAGGCCAGGGTGTTCGACTCACGGTTAAATTCTTGCATCATGAAGTCCAGACGGCGACCTACCGCCTCTTTTTTCTTCAGAATGTTGTAAGTCTCTTTGACGTGCGCTTCCAGACGATCCAGCTCTTCCGCCACATCAATGCGCTGCGCCATCATCACCAGCTCTTGCTCCAGACGGTTGTTTTCCAACTGGACCTGAGCATCTTCCAGCTTCGCGACCAGGCGTTCACGCTGCCATTGCAGGATTTCCGGCATATGCGCGCGGACTTTCGCTACTTCGGCGCTGACGCCTTCCAGCCGTTGTTCAATCAGCGCTTTCAGCGCCTGGCCTTCCGTTTCGCGCGCGACGATAAAGTCATCCAGCGTACCGTCCAGCGCGGCTAAAATTTCTGCGGCAATCGCGTCCAGATCCTGCTCTTGCGCCGCCATGACACCTGGCCAGCGCAAAATATCAACCGGATTGATTTCCCCTTCGTCGCTCTGCATTTTGACCCAGTTTGCGGCGCTAACTAATTGTTTCGCGAGCTTTTCATTCAGAATAAGCTCGCCTTGCGCGCTGGCATCGGGTTCAAAACGCAGCATACATTCGACTTTGCCACGCGTCAGGCGTGTACGAATGCGTTCGCGCACGACGGGTTCAAGACTACGGAACTGTTCCGGCAGACGAAAGTAAGTTTCCAGATAACGCTGGTTTACCGAGCGCATTTCCCAGGTCGCGCTACCCCATTCACCCTTGATTTCACGCCGGGCGTAGGCGGTCATACTGCGGATCATAGATGTTCCCGTTTTTAAAGGAGAGATGAGGGGATTATAGCTATCCAGGCCTTGTCAGGATAGGAATAACCATCGGAAGTCCGTATAATGCGCAGCCACATTCGTTTTAAGCCGGAGATCTCAATATGCGTCCAGCAGGCCGTAGCGCTAATCAGGTGCGTCCCGTAACCCTGACCCGTAACTATACAAAACACGCTGAAGGCTCGGTACTGGTCGAATTTGGAGATACCAAAGTGTTGTGTACCGCCTCCATTGAAGAAGGTGTCCCACGTTTTCTGAAAGGACAAGGCCAGGGGTGGATCACCGCAGAGTATGGCATGTTGCCTCGCGCTACCCATACCCGTAACGCGCGCGAAGCGGCAAAGGGTAAGCAGGGCGGTCGTACTATGGAAATTCAGCGTTTGATCGCGCGTGCGCTGCGTGCGGCGGTCGATCTGAAAACGCTCGGCGAATTTACCATTACGCTGGACTGCGATGTAATCCAGGCCGATGGCGGTACGCGTACAGCGTCTATTACCGGCGCCTGCGTGGCGTTGGCGGATGCGCTGAATAAATTGGTTGCCAACGGTAAGCTGAAAACCAACCCGATGAAAGGCATGGTGGCGGCGGTTTCCGTAGGCATCGTTAACGGCGAAGCGATCTGCGATCTGGAATATGTTGAAGATTCCGCCGCAGAAACCGACATGAACGTCGTGATGACTGAAGACGGCCGCATTATTGAAGTACAGGGTACCGCGGAAGGCGAGCCGTTCAGCCATGAAGAACTTCTCACTTTGTTGGCGCTGGCCCGAGGGGGAATTGAATCCATTGTGGCGACGCAGAAGGCGGCGTTAGAAAATTGATTTTAAGGCGACTGAAAAGTCGCCTTTTTTTTGTCCGTAAATTTCGTAAATGATGAAAGTAAGAAAAGGAGCGAATCCATGAAACCGTATCAGCGCCAGTTTATTGAGTTTGCGCTTAACAAGCAGGTACTAAAGTTTGGCGAGTTTACGCTGAAATCCGGGCGCAAAAGCCCCTATTTCTTCAACGCCGGGCTGTTTAATACCGGGCGCGACCTGGCGTTGTTAGGCCGTTTTTATGCCGAAGCGTTGGTGGATTCCGGTATTGAATTTGATCTGCTGTTTGGCCCTGCGTACAAAGGTATTCCGATCGCGACGACGACGGCGGTTGCGCTGGCGGAACATCACGATAAAGACCTGCCGTACTGCTTTAACCGCAAAGAGGCAAAAGATCATGGCGAAGGCGGGAGTCTGGTGGGCAGCGCGCTACAGGGCCGCGTGATGCTGGTGGATGACGTGATTACCGCAGGTACGGCGATTCGCGAGTCTATGGAGATTATTCAGGCGCACGGGGCTACGCTGGCTGGCGTACTGATTTCGCTGGATCGTCAGGAACGTGGCCGCGGCGAGATTTCCGCGATTCAGGAAGTGGAGCGCGACTATGGTTGTAAGGTTATCTCCATCATTACGCTGAAAGACCTGATTGCCTATCTGGAAGAAAAACCTGATATGGCTGAGCATCTGGCGGCTGTGCGAGCATACCGGGAAGAATTTGGCGTGTAAGCGAATTGCCCGGTGGCGCTTTACCGGGCCTATGTTTCTTTCGCCTGGATAAGGCGTGAGCCTCTATCCAGTCAGCGTTACTGTAGCTGAGCGGCAATGAGCGGCCAGCGGGCGTCGAAATCGTCCGTTGGGCGGTATTTAAATTCGCTACGCACGAACCGTGAAAGCATACCTTCACAGAAGGCTAACAGTTGGCTTGCCAGCAGATTTTCATCCGTCGTGTAGCCTTCGCCTTCACGCATTCTTTTTTCTCGTAGCACCTGGCGGAGCTGCGCTTCGATGCGTTCAAAAAGCTGATTAATGCGCCCCTGCAGGCGATCCTGTTCAAACATCAGCGCGTGCCCGGTAAGAATGCGCGTCAGGCCAGGGTTGCGTTCGCCAAAACCCAGAATCAGCAACACAATCAGGCGCAAACGCGTGCTGGTGTTTTTTTCATCTTTTAAAATCAGATTGATACGGGTAATCAGACTATCTTCGATAAACTCAATCAGGCTATCGAACATGCGGGTCTTGCTGGGAAAATGGCGGTATAGCGCCGCTTCGGAAACGCCGACCGAGGCCGCCAGTTTTGCCGTCGTGATGCGTTGGCTTCCATCGCTGGATTCAAGCATCAGCGCCAGTGACTGAAGTATTTCTTCGCGACGATTCCTTTTCGCAGTTTGTTTTTCTGCCATGTTACAAAATACCCCTGAAAATAAGCACTTGCCAGGCGAGCACCCACGCTATAACCGCAAACTCAGCGCTTGCGGCAGTATTATGACGTTATGGGGATGCGTAAAATTTACTTACGGCCAGAATGACCGAAGCCGCCCTCGCCACGTTCGGTGGCGTCAAATGCTTCCACCAGATTAAATTCGGCCTGAACGACCGGAACAAACACCATTTGCGCGATACGTTCGCCCGGTTCAATGGTAAAACTGTCCTGACCACGGTTCCAGATCGAAACCATCAGCTGCCCCTGATAATCGGAATCAATCAGCCCGACCAGGTTACCCAGCACGATACCATGTTTATGGCCCAGGCCCGAACGCGGCAACATGACTGCCGCCAGTGATGGATCGGCGATATGAATGGCCAGTCCGGTAGGCACCAACGTTGTTGCGCCAGGCGCCAGTTCTACGGCGTCGTCGAGACAGGCGCGCAGGTCAAGCCCGGCAGAACCAGAAGTAGCATAAGTCGGCAGCGGAAACTGCTGACCAACACGCGGGTCCAGAATCTTAACGTCGATTTTTTTCATCATAACGGGTCACGATCTCGTCGAGTAATAATTGGCCCAGGAGTTCTTTTCGCTCAAGCGGTAAGACTTTATCTCCATCCTGCCAGAAAAGGTGTAAAGCGTTTTTATCGCTATTAAATCCCTGATTTGAAAGAGAAACATCATTTGCACAAATCAGGTCAAGGTTCTTACGGATACGTTTTTGCCGGGCGTATTCTTCCACATTATTCGTTTCCGCGGCAAACCCAACAACATAGGGTCGATTGTCACTGAGCGCGGCCACCCCGGCGACAATGTCCGGGTTTTTGACCATTTTTATTAGTAATTCATCACCTTGCGCCGCCTGTTTTTTGATTTTTTCACTGGCGATAGTCTCTGCGCGATAGTCAGCCACGGCGGCGCAGCTAATGAAAATATGCTGCTGTTGAACGGCGGCCTGAACAGCGGCTTCCATGTCCAGCGCGGTTATGACATCAACCCGTTTTACAAAAGGCGGCGTTGGTAACGAAACGGGACCGGAGACCAGCGTGACATTTGCGCCGCGACGCGCTGCGGCCGCCGCAATAGCGAAGCCCATTTTACCTGAGCTGTGGTTGGAAATATAACGCACCGGGTCGAGCGGTTCGCGCGTCGGGCCTGCCGTAATCATGATATTAAGATGTCGCAGATCGTTGACGGCAGCGAAATGCGCGGCGGCCTTATCAACGATAACTAATGGGTCCAGCATTCGGCCTGGGCCTACATCGCCGCACGCCTGACTGCCGCTATCCGGCCCCCAAATGAACAGGCCGCGAGAGGCGAGCACCTCCAGATTATGTTGCGTGGCAGCAGCGCGGTACATCTGTTGGTTCATGGCCGGAAGAACGGCCACCGGGGCTGGCGTCGCCAGGCAGATGGTGGAGACTAAATCATTAGCCATACCCGATGCTACACGGGCGATCAGATCGGCGGTCGCGGGGGCAAGAATCACCAGGTCGGCCCATTTCCCCAACTCGATATGCCCCATCGCGGCTTCAGCGGCAGGGTCAAGCAGACTGTCGGATACGGGATAACCCGACACTGCCTGTAAGCTCAGGGGGGTAATAAAGGCTTTTGCCGCCTCGGTCATTGCCACGCGCACGTCAGCGCCGCGCTCACGTAAACGGCGCACCAGCTCCGGCGTTTTATACGCAGCGATACCGCCGCTAATGCCGAGAACAATTTTTTTACCGGCCAGGCTCATCATGTCTTTCCTGTTGGGTGACTTTGAAAGGCGGCCATTTTATCACAATCTCTACGGCGTCGTGTCTTTGCCTGCGCTCCACTTTGCGAGGCGCTACGCAAGAACAAAATCGGGGCGTCGATCTCTCCCAAAGGCTGTGCCACTATGCCGCTTCCTTAAAAAAGGAGGTGCGCGTATGGATACGTTGGACGAATTATTACCGCGTGAAAAAATGCTCAGATCCGGCATTGCTTCCCTCAGCGACGTGGAGCTGCTGGCGCTTTTTTTACGTACCGGCACGCCGGGAAAAGATGTTATGACGTTGGCAAAAGAGATATTGCAGCACTTTGGGTCGCTGTATGGCCTGCTGTCGGCGGACTTTGCGCAGTTTCGCGGTGTAAACGGCATCGGCCTGGCGAAATTCGCGCAGTTGAAAGGCATTGCTGAGCTGGCAAGGCGCTATTACAGCGTGCGCATGAATAAGGAAAGTGCGTTGCTGAGTCCGGAAATGACGCGGGAATTTCTGCAAAGCCAACTGACGGGCGAAGAGCGTGAGATCTTTCTGGTGATCTTCCTCGATGCCCAGCACCGGGTGCTTCAGCACAGCCGCCTGTTTTCCGGCACGCTTAACCACGTAGAGGTGCATCCGCGTGAGATTGTTCGGGAAGCGATTAAACTCAATGCTTCAGCGGTCATTCTGGCGCATAACCACCCTTCAGGCTGCGCAGAGCCAAGTAAAGCAGATAAACTTATCACTGAGCGCGTGATAAAGTGTTGCCAGTTTATGGATATCCGGGTGCTCGATCACCTGATAATTGGGCGCGGAGAGTACGTTTCTTTTGCCGAACGCGGCTGGATTTAAGATTCTTTGCGCGATCCATCGGGATCTTTGTCTGTTCGGGACTTGAGCATATCGCCGGGTCAGCGTATACTACGCCACCTTTGAGAATCTCGGGTTTGGCATTTGGGCCTGGCAATCGAGAGTTCAATAGAACTGCGCGATGACCAGGCTGTAAAGCCTGACGAGGCGCCGATACCCCATACGAAGCTCGAGCTAATTTGATTTTTGGAGAATAGACATGTCCCGAGTCTGCCAAGTTACTGGCAAGCGTCCGGTGACCGGTAACAACCGTTCCCACGCACTGAACGCGACTAAACGCCGTTTCCTGCCTAACCTGCACTCTCACCGTTTCTGGGTTGAGAGCGAGAAGCGTTTTGTCACCCTGCGTGTATCTGCTAAAGGTATGCGTATCATCGATAAAAAAGGCATCGAAACAGTTCTGTCTGAACTGCGTGCCCGTGGCGAAAAGTACTAAGTACTAAGAGGAAATAAATCATGGCTAAAGGTATTCGTGAGAAAATCAAGCTGGTTTCTTCTGCTGGTACTGGTCACTTCTATACCACTACGAAGAACAAACGTACTAAGCCGGAAAAACTGGAACTGAAAAAATTCGATCCAGTTGTCCGTCAGCACGTGATCTACAAAGAAGCGAAAATCAAATAATTCTCGCTTTGATGTAACAAAAACCTCGCTTCGGCGGGGTTTTTTGTTTTCTGGCCGTCCCCATATTAATGAGACCTGCCACACAGCCGGAGACGTTATGCCTGAATTACCCGAAGTTGAAACCAGCCGCCGGGGTATTGAACCCCATTTAGTTGGCGCTACTATCCTGCACGCCCATATCCGTAACGGCCGTCTGCGCTGGCCGGTTTCAGACGAAATTTATCGTCTGAGCGATACACCCGTCCTTAGCGTTCAGCGTCGTGCTAAATATCTACTGCTGGAGCTGCCTGACGGCTGGATAATTATTCACCTGGGGATGTCGGGAAGCTTGCGGATACTGTCGGAAGCGCTGCCGGCGGAAAAGCACGACCATGTCGATTTGGTGATGAGCAATGGCAAAATTCTACGTTATACCGATCCTCGCCGCTTTGGCGCCTGGTTATGGACCAAAGAGCTGGAAGGGCATAACGTACTGGTGCATCTGGGACCGGAGCCGCTAAGCGATGAGTTTAATGGCGAATATTTGCGGCAGAAATGCGCGAAGAAGAAGACGGCGATTAAACCCTGGCTGATGGATAACAAGCTGGTGGTCGGCGTGGGGAATATCTACGCCAGCGAGTCGCTGTTTGCCGCTGGTATTCACCCTGACCGCCTGGCGTCGTCACTCTCGACAGAGGAGTGCGACCTGCTGGCACGGGTGATTAAAGCCGTTTTGCTGCGCTCTATTGAACAAGGCGGGACAACGCTGAAGGATTTTCTGCAAAGCGATGGGAAACCGGGCTATTTTGCGCAGGAGTTGCAGGTGTACGGGCGCAAAGGCGAGCCGTGTCGGGTATGCGGTACGCCGATAGTCGCAACGAAACACGCACAGCGTGCGACGTTCTATTGCCGTCACTGTCAGAAGTAAAACGCCAGGCCGGCAAGGAAGGATACTTATTTCAACTTATCCATTAGCGCCTGATGCACATTGTCCGGCAGAAAGTGGGTCACATCGCCCTGATGGCGCGCCACTTCTTTGACCAGCGACGATGAGATAAACGACCACTCTTTGGACGGCATCAGGAAAACGCTTTCCAGTTGCGGCATCAGATGGCGATTCATATGCGCCAACTGCATTTCATATTCAAAATCCGCCACCGCGCGCAGACCACGAATCAGGATATTCGCCTGTCTGTCGCGGGCGAAATTGGCCATCAGGTCGCTAAAGCCCACCACCTCTACGTTACCCAGGTGTGCGGTCGCTTTTTGCGCCAGCGCCACACGTTCGTCCAGGGTGAACATGGGTTTCTTGCCGGGGCTGGCGGCGATAGCCAGAATGACATGGTCGAACATCTGCGTTGCGCGCGTCACAATATCGAGATGACCGTTAGTAATCGGATCAAACGTACCTGGATAAATCGCCCGTTTTTGCATGACAGTCCTCAATGCGTTTTCGGTGGCAGATAAGGTTCCAGCAGTTGCAGCAGACGCTGGAGCGCGCCCTGATTTTGATACAGCACTTCAACTGCGTGACGTCCGTAGAAATTACGATAATCAGCGTCGGTCAGTAAAGAGGAAACTTCTTTTGCCAGCGTAGCCGCATCGGTAATCGTGATAAGTCCGCTTGCCTGATCCAGACGGGCGCAAATATCTTTAAAGTTAAAGGTATGCGGACCCATCAGTACCGGAATCGCATGAGCGGCGGCCTCCAGCGGGTTATGACCGCCGCGTTCAACCAGCGAACCACCAACAAAGGCGAGATCGGCAATGCCATAGAGCAACATTAATTCGCCCATAGTATCGCCTACCACGACCTGGGTGCTGGCGGACGGCACTTCGCCCGAAGAGCGAGTGATGTAGCTTAACCCTGCCTGACGCACAAGATTGATAGCATCCGGGAAACGCTCCGGATGGCGGGGCACCAGAATCAGTAATAAATTCGGGAATTGATGTAATAACGCCTGGTGAGCGGCGATAACGATACTCTCTTCGCCATCGTGGGTGCTGGTGGCAATCCAGACCGGACGGTGCGGCGCCCACTGGCGGCGTAGCGTAACGGCTTTAGCCGCCAGCTGCGGCGTAACTGAAATATCAAATTTCAGACTGCCGGTGACCGTGACCTGATTGTTCTTCGCGCCCAATGCCACAAAGCGTTCGCCATCTTCTTCGTTTTGCGCGGCAATCAGGGTGATACGGCGCAGGAGCGTACGGACAAACTTGCCAAGCTTCGCATAACCCGCGGCGGAGCGGGCGGAAAGCCGCGCATTAGCGATAACCAGCGGAATATGACGTTTGTGCAGCGCAGCAATCAGATTTGGCCAGAGCTCAGTCTCCATGATCAATACCAGCTTAGGATCAATCTCATTGAGGAAACGATTGAGCGCATCGGGCAAATCATAAGGCAAGTAAACGTGCTGAACATCGTTGCCAAAGGCGGACTGGACGCGCTCCGAGCCGGTCGGCGTCATGGTCGTTACGGTAATAGGCAGATCGGGATAGCGATGACGTAGAGCGCGGACCAATGGGATGGCCGCCAGAGTTTCGCCCACCGAGACGGAATGCAGCATGATTCCGCCCGGTTTCAACGGACGGCGGTAGAATCCGTAGCGTTCACCCCAGCGCTTACGATAGGCCGGCGCTTTACGTCCACGCACCCAAAGCCGTATCCAGATCAGAGGCTGAATAAGGTAGAGAAGAGCGGTGTAAAGCAATTCGAGCATAGTAAATAGCTGACTTATGGATGTGCTGGGGATTCTATGTATTTAGCCTGGGCTTTACCATTACTTTTCCCATTTTTGCGCCAAATTGGCTCAGAAGCGAGGATTCCAGGCGCTGAACCCCATTATTTTTGCATTTTTACGCAATCCATTGAAATTTGCCGCCCTTGTCGCCCCAGACAATGGGAATGACCATTCACAAGAGAGGGATAAATTAATATCTCTTTGAATTTATGATTAAAAAAATGATTGTGTATAAAAATTATTCGTATCGGATTGCTGCGAAAGAAGTGTTACACTAGCGCATCTAAAATGAGTGCGGTATTAGCCATCGGGTTGCTGTGAAGCCTGGGGCGGTAGCGTGCTTTTTTCTGCTTATTTATCCGGACAATTTCAACCAAAGAGTCGCTTGTGGAAAAGCCATTTCGAAGAATTCTGATTATAAAAATGCGTTTTCATGGAGACATGTTACTTACCACTCCTGTCATCAGCACGCTGAAGCAGAATTATCCCGATGCAAAAATCGATGTGCTTCTTTACCAGAACACCATACCGATATTGTCGGAAAATCCGGAGATTAATGCACTCTACGGCATCAGTAACAAAGGCGCAGGAACAAAAGAGAAGATCAAAAACGCGCTATCGCTAATCAAAAAATTGCGTGCTAACTCGTATGATCTGGTCGTCAATCTCACCGATCAGTGGAGCGTGGCGCTTATTGTGCGTTTTTTAAACGCAAAAATAAAAATCTCGCAGGATTTCGGTAATCGTCAGTCTGCTTTATGGAAAAAAAGCTTTACGCATTTAGTACCTTATGCGGGAGAACATGCTGTTGAGCGCACATTATCCGCGCTAAAGCCGTTAGCGCTAAAACAGTATGTCACGGAAACCACCATGAGCTATCGCCCGGAACATTGGGAAAACATGCGACAACAGCTCAAACAACTTGGTGTGGCCCGACAATATGTTGTTATTCAGCCTACGGCACGGCAGCTATTTAAGTGCTGGGATAATGATAAATTCTCGCAGGTTATTGATGCCGTGCAGCGCCGCGGTTATCAAGTTGTACTGACGTCAGGCCCGGCCGCAGACGAGATGGCCTGCGTGGATGCTATTGCACGCGGCTGTGAGACAAAACCGGTTACTGGTCTGGCGGGTAAAACTCGCTTTCCTGAATTGGGCGCGTTGATTGACCATGCGGATCTCTTTATCGGCGTTGATTCGGCCCCTGGTCATATTGCCGCAGCAGTCAAAACGCCGGTCATTTGCCTTTTCGGCGCGACGGATCATGTGTTCTGGCGTCCCTGGACCGACGACATCATTCAGTTTTGGGCAGGCAATTATCAGCCGATGCCTGAACGGCATGAGCTTGATCGTAATAAAAAATACCTTTCCGTGATTCCAGCTGAAGATGTTATCGCCGCGACGGAAAAAATGCTGCCGCATGAGGCACGCACCATAGATTTGGACAGCCTGCTATGAGAGTTGCCTTTTGCTTATATAAATATTTTCCTTTTGGCGGTCTGCAGCGTGATTTTATGCGCATTGCCCAAACCGTGGCGGCGCGAGGGCATCAGGTTCGTGTTTATACTCAGTCATGGGAAGGGGAATGCCCGGATAACTTTGAATTAATCCGCGTGCCGGTTAAATCCCGGACGAACCACGGTCGTAACGCAGAATATTATGCCTGGGTGCAACACCATTTGCGCGACCATCCTGTCGATCGGGTGGTTGGGTTCAATAAGATGCCAGGCCTTGATGTGTATTACGCCGCAGACGTGTGTTACGCCGAAAAAGTCGCACAGGAAAAAGGTTTTTTCTATCGCCTGACATCACGCTATCGGCATTATGCTGCTTTTGAACGCGCCACGTTTGAACACGGCAAGCAGACGCAACTATTAATGCTGACGAATAAGCAGATTGCTGACTTCCAAAAACATTATCAGACTGAAGCGGAGCGTTTCCATATTCTTCCTCCGGGGATTTACCCGGACAGAAAATATAGCCAACAGATCCCGAACAGTCGTCAAATTTATCGTCAGAAAAATGGTATCTCAGAACAGCAAAAATTACTGTTGCAAGTAGGGTCTGACTTCACCCGTAAAGGTGTGGATCGCTCTATTGAAGCGCTGGCATCGCTACCCGAATCTTTACGGCAAAATACGGTGCTCTATGTTGTCGGGCAGGATAAGTCGAAGAAGTTTGCAGCACTGGCTGAAAGAAGCGGCGTCGGCACGAATGTGCATTTTTTCTCCGGACGTAATGATATCGCGGAGTTAATGGCGGCAGCCGACCTTTTACTGCATCCAGCCTATCAGGAAGCTGCAGGTATTGTTTTGCTGGAAGCCATTACCGCTGGTTTGCCGGTGCTGACAACCGCGGTGTGCGGTTATGCACATTATATTGTGGATGCAAACTGTGGCGAAGCGATGACTGAACCTTTTCGCCAGGATGCGCTAAATGAGGTTTTACTCAAAGCGCTGACACAGCCTTCCTTACGCAACGCCTGGGCTGAAAATGCGCGGTATTATGCTGATACCCAGGATTTATACAGCTTACCGGAGAAGGCTGCAGATATTATTACAGGTGATTTAGATGGTTGAGCTGAAAGCGCCGTTAACCACACTATGGCACGGTAAAGATGCTTTTGAGGAAGTGAAAACGTTACAGGGCGAAGTGTTCAGAGAGCTGGAGACGCGTCGAACATTGCGGTTTGAGCTGGACGGCAAAAGCTACTTCCTGAAGTGGCATAAAGGCACTTCGCTGAAAGAAATTGTGAAGAACCTGATTTCGTTACGTATGCCTGTTCTGGGCGCTGACAGAGAATGGCACGCCATTCATCGTCTACATGAGCTGGGCGTTGATACGATGCACGGCGTTGGTTTTGGTGAAAAAGGCGTAAACCCGCTAACCAGAACATCATTTATTATCACCGAAGATTTAACGCCCACCATTAGCCTTGAAGACTACTGTGCTGACTGGGCTGTTAATCCACCGGACGCGCAGGTGAAGTGGATGATCATTAAGCGTGTTGCGACTATGGTACGTAAAATGCACGCCGGGGGAATTAATCATCGCGACTGTTATATTTGCCACTTTCTTCTGCATTTACCTTTCACTGGTCGCGAAGAGGATTTAAAAATCTCCGTAATCGACCTGCATCGCGCGCAGATACGTCAGCACGTTCCCCTTCGCTGGCGTGACAAAGATTTAATTGGGCTTTATTTTTCTTCAATGAATATTGGCCTGACTCAGCGAGATATATTCCGGTTTATGCGTGAGTATTTCTCTCTCCCCCTACGAGAGATTTTGCAAAAAGAATCGGGGTTGATTCATCAGGCGGATGTTAAAGCCGCTCGAATTAAAGAAAGGACAATAAGAAAAAATCTGTAATTATAATAATTATGCACTCAGTGAGTAATTTATGAGTGAGACAAGGATAGACAGAATGTCTGACATTAAAAGTTATATTTCAAACCAAAAAAACATAATTCAACATGATGATTTTTTTGGAAGAAGACTGGACATTACTCTTTGCTTTGATCATGGTTTTATAATGCCAGCAGGTGTGGCAATATATTCCATTATCGAAAATAATAAAGATATTGACTTGCATTTTCATTTATTGATATCGGGTGTGTCGGAGTATGATTTATTACCTTTTCTTGAATTGAAACAACCTAATGTATCAATTACAGCATATCATATTAACAATAATTTCGATATTAATCCGGAAACGTTAATTCTGGGTATTCCATTATCTACATGTCTTCGTTTTTTAATTCCGGATGTTGTTAATAAAGGAATTTCAAAAATTTTATATTTGGATTGCGATATTATTTGTCATGGTTCATTATCTGAGTTAATTGATATTAATCTTGAAGGGGAAATCGCAGGAGTGATCTTAGACTCTCCGGATATGCAAAAAAGAGTAAAACAATTAGATTATGGGGTGGATTTTAATGGGTATTTCAATGCAGGCGTGATGTTAATTAATAACGATGAGTGGAGAAAAAATAACGTAACTCAAGAATCTTTGTCTATGATTAATTGTGGTAAGATTTTTAGATATGCCGATCAGGATGTTTTAAATATTTTACTCAATGGAAAGGTGAAGTATCTCCAAAGAAAATTTAACAATAAAACGACATTATCGGTTAACTTTGATGCTGAAGCTAAAAATATAGATAATACTATTATTATGCATTATGTGACTCCAAATAAACCATGGTATAAGATATTTAAAGCAAGATATTTTGATCGATACTTTAATGAATCTCCATGGAAAAATAACAGGAGGTTTTTTTCACCATCCCCAAGTGAAATACGCCTTAAAGCAAAAAGGGAAATGTCAGGTAAAAATTACTCTATAGGATTATATTACTATTTTTGCTATTTAATATCTAAAGTCTTTAGATTAAGGTTTTAACTCTGGGGTATATATGAAAATAGCATTTATTGGCGAAGCGGTATCTGGTTTTGGAGGGATGGAAACCGTTATTAGCAACGTTATCCATACGTTTGAAAATAGCTCTCCGAAAATCAACTGTGAAATGTTTTTCTTTTGTCGTAATGACAAAATGGATAAAGCATGGCTAAAAGAGATTAAATATGCGAAATCATTCTCAAATATAAAATTAAGTTTTCTTCGTCGAGCTAAGCATGTTTATAATTTTAGTCAATGGCTGAAAGAAACGTCACCAGATATTGTGATATGTATTGATGTCATCTCATGTCTTTATGCCAATAAAGCACGAAAGAAAAGTGGTAAACAGTTTACTATTTTCTCGTGGCCGCATTTTTCGCTCGACCATAAAAAACATGCAGAATGTATAACGTACGCGGATTATCATCTGGCCATCAGTAGTGGTATTAAAGAACAGATGATGGCACGGGGTATCTCAGCGCAAGATATTAGCGTCGTTTATAATCCTGTCTCTATTAAAACAATCATTGTGCCGCCGCCTGAGCGCGATAAACCTGCTGTATTTCTCTATGTAGGGCGTCTTAAATTTGAAGGGCAGAAAAGAGTTAAAGATTTATTTGATGGCTTAGCTCGTACGACAGGGGAATGGCAGCTACATATTATTGGTGATGGCTCAGATTTTGAAAAGTGCCAGGCCTATAGTCGGGAGCTTGGTATTGAGCAGCGTGTGATCTGGTATGGTTGGCAAAGCACGCCGTGGCAAGTCGTACAGCAAAAAATAAAAAATGTCACCGCGTTACTACTTACCTCTGCATTTGAGGGATTTCCTATGACCCTGCTGGAAGCAATGTCATATGGAATTCCGTGTATTAGTTCTGATTGTATGTCTGGTCCGCGCGATATGATTAAACCCGGCTTGAATGGTGAGCTTTACACCCCGGGGGCTATAGATGATTTTGTAGGGCATCTTAATCGCGTTATTTCTGGTGAAATAAAATATCAGCATGATATTATTCCCGGCACGATTGAGAGATTTTACGATGTGCTATATTTTAAAAATTTTAATAATGCGATATTCTCGAAATTACAAAAGTGATCACTATGAGCAGAAAATATTTTGAAGAAGAAGTCATTCAACAGACTTTAGATTATAACTATGCACAACATAGTGATGCTAATAAATTTAATATAGCTTATGGGATTGATAAAAACTTTCTTTTTGGCTGTGGTGTCTCTATTGCATCGGTTCTCCTTGCTAACCCAGAGAGGGCGTTAGCTTTCCATGTTTTTACCGATTTCTTTGACTCTGAAGACCAGCAGCGATTTGAGGCATTAGCAAAACAGTACGCTACGCAGATTGTTGTTTACCTAATCGACTGTGAGCGCTTAAAATCGCTACCCAGTACCAAAAACTGGACCTATGCAACATACTTTAGATTCATTATCGCCGATTATTTTTCAGATAAAACAGATAGAGTACTTTATCTGGATGCAGATATTGCATGTAAGGGGAGTATTCAGGAACTTATTGATCTTAACTTCGCTGAAAATGAGATTGCGGCTGTCGTTGCTGAAGGCGAGTTGGAATGGTGGACTAAGCGCTCGGTTAGCCTGGCAACGCCTGGGCTGGTTTCTGGCTATTTTAATGCCGGTTTTATTTTAATTAACATACCTCTTTGGACCGCAGAAAATATCTCTAAGAAAGCGATTGAAATGCTAAAAGATCCGGAGGTAGTACAGCGCATAACGCACCTTGATCAGGATGTATTAAATATATTGCTAGTGAATAAAGCACGTTTTGTTGATAAAAAATTTAATACACAATTTAGTCTTAACTATGAATTAAAAGATTCAGTTATTAATCCAGTTGATGCTGAGACTGTATTTGTTCATTATATCGGACCAACGAAACCCTGGCATAGTTGGGGGGCTTACCCCGTGTCACAATATTTTTTACAGGCTAAGAGCAACTCACCATGGTCTCATTGTGCACTTTTAAATCCAGTCACTAGCCATCAGTTACGTTATGCGGCAAAGCATATGTTTAATCAGAAGCATTATACTTCGGGTATAAATTATTATATAGCCTACTTTAAACGTAAACTTCTTGAATAAAACCCATAGGTGATGTAATGGATTCATTTCCTGAGATAGAAATAGCTGAATATAAAGTTTTTGATGAAAGTAATAATAATAATGATGATAACGTATTAAACATTTCTTATGGCGTTGATGAAAACTATCTTGATGGTGTGGGGGTATCAATTGCTTCAGTTGTACTAAACAATAATATCCCGCTCGCTTTTCACATTATTTGTGATTTATACTCTCCGTGTTTTGTAAAATATATAGAGCGTTTAGCCGTACAGCATCACATAAAAATTTCTCTTTATCTTATTAAAGTAGAAAGCCTTGAGGTATTGCCTCAAACTAAAGTATGGTCGAGAGCAATGTATTTTCGTTTATTTGCTTTCGATTATCTCAGCAAGAAGGTAAATACACTACTTTATTTGGATGCCGATGTTGTATGCAAAGGATCTTTGCAATATCTTCTACAGCTTGATTTGACAGAGAAGATTGCTGCGGTCGTAAAAGATGTTGATTCCATCCAGAATAAGGTAAATGAGAGATTAAGAGCATTTAATTTACAAGGTGGTTATTTTAACTCCGGCGTGGTTTTTGTTAACCTGAAATTATGGAAAGAGAATGCCTTAACCGAAAAGGCATTTTTACTTTTGGCAGGTAAAGAAGCTAACTCTTTTAAATATCCCGATCAGGATGTTTTGAATATTCTCCTACAGGATAAAGTCATTTTTCTCCCACGACCGTATAATACCATTTATACTATCAAAAGTGAGTTGAAAGATAAGTCACATAAAAAGTATAGCAATATAATTAATGATAATACTATTTTAATTCATTATACGGGCGCTACAAAACCATGGCATGCCTGGGCAAATTATCCTTCAGTTATCTATTATAAAAATGCACGGTTGAATTCGCCCTGGAAAGATTTTCCTGCAAAAGATGCGCGTACCATAGTTGAATTTAAGAAGCGATATAAACATCTTCTCGTGCAAGGTCATTACTTTAAAGGCCTTCTGGCTGGAAGCGCATATCTTTATCGTAAACTTTTCCACAAATAATTCCCTTCCTTAAATCTCCATTATGATTATTGAAAAAAAGGTTAAAAACTATACTGTCTTTGTCAAAAAAGACGGTGAAAAATACATTGAGATATTCAAAGATTTTTTATCTTATAATCATCAGGCTATTAAAGTCTTCCGTAATATAGAAGATACAAAAGTTGTATTGATTAATACAGACTACGGAAAATATATTCTCAAAGTATTTAGTCCAAAAGTAAAAAATACTGAACGATTTTTCAAATCGTTAGTAAAAGGAGATTACTACGAAAAGCTTTTTCATCAGACAGATCGTGTGCGGCGTGAAGGGTTTGCGGCGCTTAATGATTTTTACCTGCTGGCGGAAATTAAAACATTACGCTATGTAAAAACATACGTGATGATAATTGAGTATATTGAAGGTATTGAACTTGTTGATATGCCAGAAATTTCTGACGAGGTGAGAGGGAAAATCAAACAGTCGATATATTCTCTGCATCAGCATGGTATGGTTTCGGGCGATCCCCATAAAGGTAACTTTATCCTGCAAGGCAATGAGATCAGAATTATCGATTTGTCCGGAAAAAGACCTTCCAGGCAACGAAAAGCAAAGGATCGTATTGATTTAGAAAGACATTATGGTATCAAAAATAATGTGAGAGATATCGGATTTTACTTATTGATTTATAAGAAAAAACTTCGAAATTTCCTTCGTCGTATTAAGGGTAAGGAAAAGCGCTGATCAATGTAGCACGTTTGGTTTAATTTAAGGGGCTGACTGACTTTTATTTGCTGCAGCGTTATGACATACTTGAGAGAATTTGAGATGTAATATTAGTTATTGAATATAACATTTATTTATAGGTTGCATGATAAACATACGAGTTTTTTATGGGTAGCGTTAATTTCATAACTCACGCCGATGTTCTGCAACTTATTGCGAAAAGAACGGCTGAAGATTGTATTATTTTTCTTTCTGGTCCTACGTCCAGAAAGACGCCGCTGTCCTTGTTACGAATGAAAGATGTCATTGCAGTCAATAGTTCTGTTCAATATTTGCTAAACAATAACGTCAAGCCATTTTTGTACCTTCTGACGGATGTTCGCTTCCTTCATCGCCGGCGCGAAGATTTTTATAACTTTAGCCGTAACAGTCAGTTTACTATCGTCAATCTTGATGTGTACGAACAGGCTTCAGTAGATGATCAAAAATATATTGAAGAAAACTGTTTAATTATTCGCTCCTTTTATCGCCGGGAAAAAGGGGGCTTTTTAAAGAAAATTAAATTTAATATCCTCAAGCGGGTTCATAAAGCATTACTTATTTCAGTTCCTCTTTCGAAAAGAGGACGACTGGCTGGATTTTGCAAGGATATCAGCATCGGCTATTGCTCTTGCCATACTATTGCTTATACCGCTATTCAGGTTGCCTATTCCCTCAAGTATGGCCGTATTATATGTTCTGGGCTTGACTTAACAGGGAGTTGCCCACGTTTCTATGACGAATCTACCAGCCCTATGCCATCTGAGCTTAGTAAAGACCTGTTTAAAATACTGCCATTTTTTACTTTTATGAGAAAAAATGTGAGTGATTTAAATATCTTTAATTTATCAGATGATACTGCAATTCATTACGATATTATTCCATATATTACAGCCTCGGAACTTGAGGATGAAATATATTACGATAAAATTGTCTAGACACTAGATAAATCATTATTTTGCGTTGCTTCGGCACGCATTTCTTTTTCTATAACATTTCTTTTTCTATAAAGTTAACTATTCTGGATTATAGCTATTATGATTAAAAAAATCATATTTACTGTTACTCCTATATTTTCAATTCCTCCTCGTGGTGCGGCTGCGGTAGAAACCTGGATTTACCAGGTTGCAAAACGACTATCAATACCGAGTGCTATTGCTTGTATAAAGAATGCTGGCTATCCTGAATATAATAAAATAAACGATAACTGTGATATTCATTACATTGGGTTTAGTAAAGTTTATAAGCGTCTTTTTCAGAAATGGACTCGTCTAGACCCACTACCCTATTCCCAGCGCGTCCTTAATATTAGAGATAAAGTGACTACCCAGGAAGATAGCGTCATTGTTATTCATAATAGTATGAAACTGTATCGGCAGATCAGAGAGCGCAATCCGAATGCAAAACTGGTTATGCACATGCATAACGCATTTGAACCAGAACTTCCTGATAACGATGCAAAAATTATCGTGCCCAGTCAGTTTCTTAAAGCGTTTTATGAAGAAAGATTGCCTGCCGCTGCTGTTAGTATTGTTCCTAATGGTTTTTGTGCTGAGACTTATAAAAGAAACCCACAAGATAATCTTCGTCAGCAATTAAATATTGCGGAAGATGCCACCGTTCTCTTATATGCCGGGAGAATTTCGCCTGATAAAGGCATCCTGTTGCTTTTGCAGGCGTTCAAAAAATTACGTACCTTAAGAAGTAATATTAAACTTGTCGTTGTTGGCGACCCTTATGCAAGCCGCAAGGGTGAAAAAGCAGAGTATCAAAAGAAAGTACTGGACGCCGCAAAAGAGATTGGAACGGATTGTATTATGGCTGGGGGGCAATCTCCCGACCAGATGCATAACTTCTATCATATAGCCGATTTGGTTATTGTGCCGTCTCAGGTTGAAGAAGCATTTTGCATGGTGGCTGTAGAAGCGATGGCAGCAGGAAAAGCGGTTCTTGCCAGCAAAAAAGGGGGGATTAGCGAATTTGTGTTAGATGGCATAACGGGCTATCACCTCGCAGAACCTATGTCGAGCGACAGTATAATTAATGATATTAACCGTGCGCTTGCTGATAAGGAATGCCACCAGATTGCCGAAAAAGCAAAATCCCTGGTGTTTTCAAAATACAGTTGGGAAAATGTAGCGCAGCGTTTCGAGGAACAAATGAAAAGCTGGTTTGATAAGTGATTGAGTCCTGATGATGGAAAACGCGCTGATACCGTAATAAGTATCAGCGCGTTTTTTTATCTATTTCTTAGCGCCAGCAGAAAACCAGTAATGATACCAATTTGAGCAATATCGACCTGTTCAAAATTACCACGAACGATATAAAAACCAATGAAAGATAAAAATAGCAAAAGATGAGCATTGTAGGGGCTTATCTCTACTTTCCTGAAGGTAGAGCTGGCTGTTTCCCTGATGATAGCGCCGTATAAATAGACCAGGCTCGCCAGACCCAATATGCCAGCACTAAACCAGATGTACAGGATGGTATTATGCGGACCGATGGATTCTTTAAAGGTCCACGTTGGATAATCGACAACGCGTTTATTATAAACACTATCATACACATCATTACCATAGCCGTAGCCCTTGATCGGGTTTTCCTGAATCAGTATCCACGCGGTACCCTGGGTTCCATTAGTATAACGATATGAGCTATCTGTCTGCTGTAATTTATACAGTAGTCGTTCCTGATCCGGTTTATGGCTTTGCTGAGTGATAACTAAAACGCCAGCAATAACCAGGATAGCAGCGCCAATTCCCATTAGTTTCCACTGACGGTTCAAAATCGCCCATAAAACGCCCACCACTAAAACTGCCAGCCATGCTCCCCGCGACAAGGTGCCTAACATTAAGAATAAGTAGACGGCGCTCAGCGCAAAGAAAGCGAGTTTGAGCGATGTTTTTCTGAATAGCCAGATATTCAACAATGCCGGGAACAGAAATACCATTGAATCAGATATATGTCGATGGTCATAGTTTGTAAATGGCATCACCCCCCTGGAATAGTCCTGAATATAAAAGACAATTTCTACCAGCGAACGTAATCCTAAACTTGTTAAAAAGGAGAAAAGTACTATTTTCGCAACCGTTTCTTTTGTTTCATCTTTTAATAGTACGGGGATTAATAAAGTATATAATAAGAAACCCTCTAGTACCGTATTTTCAAATTCTTTGAAACTTTCTTTCATATCTGGCGATATGAGTATGGAATAAACAAGGATTAATGATAATACTGCTACGCTATAAAATACGCTATTTTTGAAAAGAGGGGGAAAACTTTTCGGTGAGCGTGAGACCTGATAAATCGCGGTGATAACCATAAGTATGATTATCAAATGTTTATAACGCGTAATACCATCCAGAAAATACGTGGCAACAAAAAGAAAAACTAGCGCTTTATTCCAGATCGGCTTCCATTTCTCTTTATTTAACGTTAATGATGTGGTTAGCATCTTTTCTCCACAATAGGTTTGGGATGAGACAGAGTCTCTTTAATGAATCTTTCCAAATACGCTTGTGGCATCTAAATTCGCCAGGTTCTGTTCTGGTGAGCAGCATGCCATTTGGTTCTTCCCATAACCTCCAATTAACCCAGGGTCCGTTGGGCCATAGAGCGTAATATTCGGTCTGTCGAGCGCGGCGGTGAGATGGCTCAGGCCGGTATCAACCGATACGACAAATTTTGCGCCAGCCAGCACTCTGGCGACCTCCTCCAGGCTCATACGCGGTAACACATCCACATAGTCAAAGCCTTCGGCCAGTCGTTTAGCCCGGGCCTCCTCATGAGGCGCGCCCCAGGGAAGTTTTATCCGTAATCCGGTGTTGCCCACCAGGCCGATAAGCTCGCGCCAGTTTGCTTCCGGCCAGTGTTTATCATCGCGGGTCGTGGCATGTAAAAACACCGCATACGGATCGCTAACCGCCTGCTGGCAATGCAGAAAATGTTTTGCGATGGCATAATCGCCCTGCGACTGCGGTTTATCGTATCCCAGACTTTTGGCGAACAGTTCGCGCGTCCGTTCAACCGCATGTTGTTGCTTTGCGATATGGTGTTTACGGTTATAAAACAGGCTGGCCAGCGGTTCGCGGGCGGTACTCCAGTCCATACCGTGCTTTATCCCATGCGCCAGACGCGTCACCAGCGCCGCGCTTTTCACCAGCCCCTGCGCATCAATCACAGCGTCGTATTGGTATGCGCATACCGCCCGATGAAAGGCTGTGCGTTCCGCTTTGATGGGCGCGGAAAACCAGGCCTTGCGCCAACGGCGAATAGCGACGGGAATCACGCGATCGACAGCACTGTGCCAGGACGGAATTTGCGCAAACCCTTCTTCGACAACCCAATCAAATTGAATCCCCGGAATCGCCTGTTGCGCGTCGGTAAGCGCAGGCAGGGTATGTAATACGTCGCCCATCGATGATGTTTTAACGATCAAAACCCGCATTAAACGCCCTCTTCCGACAACAGCGAATGAAGCTCTTCCTGAACCCGCTGCGGCGTGATATCGATCAGGCTCTGGTGATAGCCTTGCGCCGTATCGCCTTTACGCACTTTGTGATAACCCGTAATGAGACGAATCACCCGGGCCTTATGAGACAGCGGTGGCGTGAAATCCGGGCTACTTGGGCCATACAAGGCGACCAGCGGGCGGTCGAGCGCCGCCGCGACGTGCATCAGTCCGGAATCGTTGGTGACGATGGCTTTACAGGCGGCTATCAGAATGACGGCCTGTTCCAGCTGGGTTTCCCCCGCCAGGTTGCGACACCATGCCTGCTGCTCGCTATTCAGCGCCGCCAGGATCTCATTTCCGGCTTCATGGTCTTTTGCCGAGCCAAATAGTACGACCTGATACCCTTCGTTAATGAGCTGCTTTGCCAGTTCGGCGTAGTGATAGTGCGGCCAACGTTTTGCCGGGCCAAATTCCGCGCCGGGGCAAAAGCCGATCAGAGGACGTTCAGAAGATAGTGAAAAGTCGCTGCACATCAGCGACTTTTCACCCTCGCTAACCTGGAGCTGCGGCCAGAGCAGCGGCTGCGGCAGATCTTTCGCCGTGCGCATCACGCCCTTATCATAAGCCAGCGCCACGTAGCGCTCTACCATCAGCGGCCAGGCGTCTTTATCAAGGACGCGCGCATCGTTCAGCAGGCCATAGCGCATTTCGCCGCGCCAGCCGGTACGGTGCGGGATATTGGCAAAGAAAGGAATCAGCGCCGATTTAAACGAATTTGGCAGCACCCAGGCGCGATCGTAGCGCTTCTCTCGCAGGCTATGGCCCAATCTGCGGCGCTCGCCTATTTCCAGCGCGCCGTGGCCCAGCGGCATGGGTATCGCCTCGTTAACTTCCGGCATACGCGATAACAACGGACGGCACCAGGCGGGCGCCATCACGTCGATTATCGCCTGGGGATAGCGCGCTTTAAGCGTGCGATAGAGACTTTGCGACATCATCATGTCGCCCACCCAGGACGGGCCAATGACCAAAATTTTCATACTTACGCGTCGCGGTTCAGCCAGGCCATATACTCCGTGACGCCTTCGGCGACGGTCTTAAAGGGTTTGTCGTAGCCCGCGTTGCGTAGATTGGTTAAATCCGCCTGCGTAAACGCCTGATAGCGGCCTTTCAGCTTATCCGGGAACGGAATGTATTCAATGCTGCCTTTTTTATGGTATGCCAGCGTCGCGTCGGCGACGGCCTGGAAAGATTCCGCACGGCCTGTGCCCAGGTTAAAGATGCCGGACTTACCGCTTTCCAGGAACCACAGGTTAACGGCGGCCACATCGCCCACGTAAACGAAGTCGCGCTTGAAGTTTTCGCTGCCTTCAAACAGTTTCGGGCTTTCGCCGTTGTTTAACTGTGTATTCAGATGAAATGCCACGCTTGCCATGCTGCCTTTATGGCCTTCACGTGGTCCATAGACGTTGAAATAGCGGAAACCGACAATCTGCGAGTTCGCTTCTGGCAGGATCTGGCGCACATATTCATCAAACAGGAATTTAGAATAGCCGTAAACGTTAAGCGGTTTTTCGTATTCGCGCGATTCGATGAAATCAGACGTGCGACCGCCATAGGTGGCGGCAGAAGAGGCGTAGAGGAACGGGATTTCGCGCTCAAGACAATAGTGCAGCAGCTCTTTGGAGTATTGATAGTTATTATCCATCATATACTTGCCGTCCCACTCGGTGGTGGAAGAGCAGGCGCCTTCATGGAAAATAGCTTCGATATCGCCGAGCTCTTCTCCGGACATAATCTGGATAAGGAAATCTTCCTTATCCATATAGTCAGCAATGTTCAGATCCACCAGGTTTACAAACTTGGTGCCGTCTTTCAGGTTATCCACCACCAGAATATCGGTGATACCTTTATCATTCAGGGCCTTAACGATATTGCTGCCGATAAAGCCCGCGCCGCCGGTAACGATGATCATAACTGTAACCTTTGAATTATGGTGTCAGAGACTGTCTCAGACATGAATGCTCTTATCATAACACTATTCATCCATTCACTGATAACCCGTGAGGATACGCGTGATTTATGCTGCATTTTAAAGAAGTGATGACGCGTCATCTCGTATCAACGTATCGCTTTGGGTAATATGTGCTGAAATTTGCCCAGTCTGGAGAATCGCAATGCGTGGGGATTTTTACAAACAGTTAACCAACGATCTGGAAACCGCCCGGGCGGAAGGATTGTTTAAAGAAGAGCGCATTATTACGTCTGCGCAGCAGGCGGATATCACCGTGGCGGATGGAAGCCACGTTATTAACTTTTGCGCCAATAACTATCTCGGGCTGGCGAATCACCCTGAGCTGATTAATGCCGCAAAAGCGGGCATGGACAGCCACGGTTTCGGTATGGCGTCCGTGCGTTTTATCTGCGGCACCCAGGACAGCCACAAAGCGCTGGAGCAAAAGCTGGCAAGCTTCCTCGGCATGGAAGATGCGATTCTGTATTCCTCCTGTTTCGACGCTAACGGCGGCTTGTTTGAGACGTTGCTGGGCGCGGAAGACGCTATTATTTCCGACGCGCTGAACCACGCGTCTATCATTGACGGCGTGCGTTTGTGTAAAGCGAAGCGCTATCGCTATGCCAACAACGATATGGCTGAGCTGGAAGCACGGCTGAAAGAGGCGCGTGAGGCCGGCGCGCGTCATGTCCTGATCGCCACCGACGGGGTGTTCTCAATGGATGGCGTCATCGCCAATCTGAAAGGCGTCTGTGATCTGGCCGATAAATACGATGCGCTGGTGATGGTTGATGATTCTCACGCGGTAGGCTTTGTCGGCGAAAACGGTCGTGGTTCCCATGAATACTGCGACGTAATGGGCCGCGTAGATATTATTACCGGTACGCTGGGCAAAGCGTTAGGCGGCGCATCCGGCGGCTATACCGCGGCGCGTAAAGAGGTCGTTGAGTGGTTGCGTCAGCGTTCCCGCCCATATCTGTTCTCCAACTCCCTGGCGCCGGCAATCGTGGCGGCTTCTATTAAAGTGTTGGAGATGGTGGAAGCGGGCGCAGAACTGCGCGATCGCTTGTGGGCGAACGCCCGGCAGTTCCGTGAGCAGATGTCTGCCGCGGGATTTACGCTGGCAGGCGCGGATCACGCCATTATCCCGGTAATGCTGGGAGATGCGGTTGTCGCGCAGAAATTTGCCCGCGAACTGCAAAAAGAGGGCATTTACGTTACCGGTTTCTTCTATCCGGTCGTACCAAAAGGTCAGGCGCGTATTCGTACCCAGATGTCTGCGGCGCATACACCTGAGCAAATTACGCGTGCGGTAGACGCGTTCACGCGTATTGGTAAACAACTGGGCGTGATTGCCTGAGGATGTAAGATGAAAGCGTTATCCAAACTGAAAGCGGAAGAGGGCATCTGGATGACCGACGTTCCGGAACCGGAAGTCGGCCATAACGATTTGCTGATTAAAATCCGTAAAACAGCCATCTGCGGTACTGACGTTCACATCTATAACTGGGATGACTGGTCGCAAAAAACCATCCCGGTTCCGATGGTCGTGGGGCATGAATATGTCGGCGAAGTGGTCGGCATCGGTCAGGAAGTGAAAGGCTTTAAAATCGGCGATCGCGTCTCCGGCGAAGGTCATATCACCTGCGGTCATTGCCGCAACTGCCGTGGCGGTCGTACTCACCTGTGTCGCAACACCACCGGCGTGGGCGTCAACCGTCCCGGCTGCTTCGCGGAATACCTGGTCATCCCGGCGTTCAATGCGTTTAAAATCCCGGATAACATTTCTGATGATTTAGCCTCTATTTTCGACCCGTTTGGTAATGCGGTGCATACGGCGTTGTCTTTCGATCTGGTCGGCGAAGATGTACTGGTATCGGGGGCGGGGCCAATCGGCGTAATGGCCGCCGCAGTGGCGAAACATGTCGGCGCGCGTCATGTGGTGATTACTGACGTCAATGAATACCGTCTGGAGCTGGCGCGCAAAATGGGCGTCACCCGCGCGGTCAACGTCGCGAAAGAGAGCCTGAACGACGTCATGGCGGAGCTGGGAATGACCGAAGGATTCGATGTGGGTCTGGAGATGTCCGGCGCGCCGCCGGCGTTTCGTACCATGCTGGACACCATGAATCACGGCGGTCGTATTGCGATGTTGGGGATTCCGCCATCAGATATGTCTATCGACTGGACAAAAGTTATCTTTAAGGGCTTGTTCATTAAAGGTATTTATGGTCGTGAGATGTTCGAAACGTGGTACAAAATGGCGGCGCTGATCCAGTCCGGTCTGGATCTGTCACCGATTATCACCCATCGTTTCTCTATTGATGATTTCCAGAAAGGTTTTGACGCCATGCGTTCAGGCCAGTCAGGAAAAGTTATTCTGAGCTGGGATTAATATGTATATACCCAAAATAATTCGAGTTGCTTAAAGGCGGCAAGGGCGTGAGTCCCCAGGAGCATAGATAACTATGTGACTGGGGTGAACGACAAATCTGCCGGGAGCAGATTTGAACGTCGCGTGCGACGGCCCGTCAGGGCGAGGCCCATGGATGGGCCGAGTAATCCGTAGCCAACACATAAGCAACTTGAAGTATGAAGGGTATAGAGACCCGATGATATTTATCGGGTCTGATATACGTTTCATCGTAAAAGGTTGGTGTCATTCGCCAACCTTTTTTGTTAGGGAAAATCTGGAAAGCCGTAAAGAATTGTCATAGACATCAAGCATTCGTAATTGCGCTTTACTCTTATTTTACTCGCTAACGTCACGCTCTACTCTGAGTTTTGTGCTTGCTTTTTACTGTAAAAATTAATTATGGCGGCTTAATAGTTTCTTAATAGAGCCACAGTATAAAGGCAGGGTAAATTAAGGTTTTTCTGGTAATCGTTATGAAAAATAGTAAAACCAAAGTGAGTATCATTGTCCCGTTATATAATGCGGGAGCGGATTTTAATGCTTGCATGGCGTCATTAATCGCGCAAACGTGGTCGGCGCTGGAAATTATTATTGTGAATGATGGATCGACGGATCATTCCGTTGAGATAGCAAAACATTACGCGGAACATTACCCGCATGTTCGACTGCTTCATCAGGCCAATGCTGGCGCATCTGTCGCCCGTAATCTTGGCCTGCAAGCAGCGACCGGCGATTATGTCGCCTTTGTCGATGCAGATGACCTGGTCTACCCGAAGATGTATGAAACGCTGATGACCATGGCGCTTAACGATGATCTGGACGTTGCGCAGTGCAACGCGGACTGGTGCGTCCGAAAAACCGGGCACGCCTGGCAATCTATTCCGACCGATCGTCTGCGCTCCACCGGGGTATTAAGCGGACCGGATTGGTTGCGTATGGCGTTGGCCTCGCGGCGCTGGACGCATGTTGTCTGGATGGGCGTTTATCGACGTGCGTTAATTACCGATAACAATATTACTTTCGTTCCCGGACTACATCATCAGGACATATTATGGTCGACGGAAGTTATGTTTAATGCCACGCGCGTACGTTATACCGAACAATCATTATATAAATATTTCCTGCATGATAATTCGGTAAGCCGTTTGCAAAGACAAGGCAATAAAAATCTTAATTATCAGCGGCATTATATTAAAATTACGCGATTATTAGAAAAGCTCAATCGTGATTATGCCCGTCGTATTCCGATTTACCCGGAATTTCGCCAGCAAATTACCTGGGAAGCGTTACGCGTTTGTCATGCGGTACGTAAAGAGCCTGATATTTTGACCCGCCAGCGTATGATTGCCGAAATTTTTACTTCTGGCATGTATAGACGGATGATGGCTAACGTCCGCAGCGCGAAAGCAGCTTATCAGACGCTGCTCTGGTCTTTCCGGCTGTGGCAATGGCGCGACAAAACCTTGTCGCACCGTCGTATGGCCCGTAAGGCGCTCAATCTGTCTTAGCGCTCACGTTTTTAGGCGCGGCGATTTTCCCCCAGCCTTGCCACTGATGCTGAAACCAGACAACCACGGAACTTTGCGTAATGCTCTCGCCGATGACGCTGAAAAAGCGCGTAGCGTAGACCGGTTGCAGCGGTTTTTTCGGCTTGCACATCTTCACGCCGCGAAAGGGATTGCGCGGTGCGTCAATTTTCTGCGGCGTCACACCCGGTCGGGACGTATCTACCTGCGGTTCGTTGAGCAGGCTGCCTGGACGTACCAGGGTGATATCCGCCGGCAGGTGATAAACCATCTGTTGCAGCACGCGAACCGTTGCGGGATGTGGATGACCAATCGCGATAGCGGAACCGTTGCGACGGGCCAGTTCGATAGCGCGATTAAACTGACGGCGGATATCCGCCTCGTTTTGCGTATCGTCGAGGAACACTTTGCGCTTGATCACTTTCACACCCGTACCGGATGCCGCGCGCATCGCCTGGCTATTGCCAATCGTCATGCTGTCGAGAAAATAGAGATTGTAATGTTCCAGCGCCTGCATAACTTTTTGCATACCGAACAGGCTGGAAGTCATTGCGCTGCCCATGTGGTTATTAAGCCCGACGGCATACGGCACGTTGTTTACCGCCTCGCGGATAATGCGCTCGATCTCATCGCTGCTCATATCTGGTCGCAGCGTATCCTTCTCCAGCGGCTGTTTGCTTAGCGGCGCCATCGGCAGATGGATTAACACCTCATGCCCGCTATTGTGCGCTTTAGTTGCCATTTCGCGCGCGTGCGGCGCGTTGGGCAGTACGGCGACGGAGATGTTTGGCGGCAGCGCCAGAACCTGGTTTTCCGTGTGCGGGCGATAGCCAAAATCATCAATCACGATGGCGAGCTTGCCAGCGAAAACGGGATGTGCAAACGCCAGCAAAGTGGCCAGCGTGAGAATGGAGCGACGAAACTGAGGCAAAACTTATCTTCCCAACCACGGCTGTGGATTGACGGCCTGACCCTGGCGACGAATTTCGAAATAAAGCGAAGGTCTGCCCTGACCGCCGCTACTGCCCACAAGGGCGATAGGTTGTCCGGCGCGCACCTGCGCGCCTACGCTGACCAGCGCGCTCTGGTTATAGCCGTAAAGGCTCATATCGCCTTTACCATGCTCCACGACCACCACCAGGCCATAGCCTTGCAGCCAGTCCGCCAGAATCACCCTGCCGTCGGCGATGGCTTTGACCTCGGTGCCTTCCGACGCGCCGATCACCATCCCCTTCCAACGTAGCTCACCCTGCAGCCGTTCGCCATAGCGATGCAATATCGGGCCGCGTACCGGCCAGTATGCCTGACCGCGAGGCGCGCCCAGACCGCCGGTGCGGGACATTAGCGAACGCTCGCTTTCCGTCGGCTTATAGGTGCTGCCTTTACGCGAGGCTTCCTGCTGCTTATCGCGTACCGCCTGCGCTTCGCGGGCTTCACGCTCCGCTCGCGCTTTGGCCGCCGCTTCCGCCCGCGCGATACTGTTGCGTAGGCGTGATTCGTTGGCGCGCAGTTCGCTTAACTGTTGCTGGCCTTGCTGAATAGACGACTCCAGTCCGGCAAGCGTTTTCTTACGTTCATTACGCGCCTGCTCCAGCTTCGCCTGTTGGGCGCGCTGCTCATACAGCAACGTTTGTTGTTGGCTTTGCTTCTCTTCCAGCTCGGCTTTTTGCGTGGCGACCTGTTCGCGAGTCTGCTTCAGTTCGGCGATAGTCTCCTGGCGCGCCTGGTTCAGATAGCCGAAGTAGGCCTGCAGGCGTTGCCCACGCTGGCTCTCTTCTCCGCTAAGAATAAGCTGAATGCCGGTGTGTTCGCCCTGGCGGAAAGCGGCGTCCAACTGCGCGGCAAGATTACGCTCCTGGCTGGCTTTTTGCTGCTCCAGTTTGGCAATTGAGGCGTTCATCTCATCAATTTGCGCGTTTAACTGATCCAGAGTGCTTTGCGTTTCGCGCAGCTTACGCGCTGCGGCCGAGATGGCCTCTTCCTGGGCTTTCAGTTGTGCCAGGAGGCTGGCGCGCTGTTGCTGCTGCTGGCGTACGTCGCGTTCTTTCGCGGCGATATCGGCCTGAATAGATTTGAGTTGATCGCGGTCATCCGCGTGGGCGGAAAAGGCGCACAACAATACGCCAGCGCTAAGTACGCTGGCGTAGAACAAAGGCCTGACTGAAAACGTTCTTGGTTTCACGGCCTGTTGAATGGTGTTAATCGCCTTTCCCCTCATGGGGAGGGATTATTCCACGATGAACAGCGGCTTACCAGTCATCTCTTGCGGGATTTCCATCCCCATCAGCGACAGCATGGTAGGCGCAATGTCTGAAAGTTTGCCGCCTTCAACCGCCTTCACGTTTTTCTCGCCGACATAAATCAGCGGCACCGGCAGGTTGGTGTGGGCGGTATGCGCCTGACCGGTCGCCGGATCGCGCATCTGCTCCGCGTTGCCGTGGTCCGCGGTAATCAACAGTTGTCCACCAACGGACTCAACCGCTTTTGTTACCTGTTCAATGCAGTTATCCAACGCTTCCACCGCTTTGATGGCGGCTTCCATCACGCCGGTATGACCGACCATATCGCCGTTTGGATAGTTACAAATGATGGTGTCGTACTTACCGCTTTCGATCGCCGCGACCAATTTTTCAGTCAATTCTGCAGAGCTCATTTCCGGTTGCAGGTCATAAGTGGCCACTTTCGGGGAGTTGATCAGAATGCGCTCTTCGCCAGCAAACGGTTCTTCTACGCCGCCGTTAAAGAAAAAGGTTACGTGCGCATATTTTTCCGTTTCGGAAATACGCAGCTGAGTTTTGTCGTTTTTCGCCATCCATTCGCCAAAGGTATTCGCCAGCGACGCTGGTGGGTAGGCAACGGCAGTTTTGATGTCGGCGGCGTATTCGGTCAGCATCACGAAGTTCAGATTAACCACTTTCTTACGCGCAAAGCCGTCGAAATCAGCATTAACGAAAGCGCGGGTAATTTCGCGCGCGCGGTCAGCGCGGAAGTTCATGAAAATCAGCGTGTCGCCGTCTTCCATCGCCGCATCAGCCTGGCCCTCGGCGCGGATAACGGTCGCTTTGACAAACTCATCGTTTTCATCACGAGCGTAAGCGGCCTGCAGGCCAGCCACAGCGGTATCCGCCTGGAATTCGCCCTGGGCCAGGGTCATCAGATCATACGCTTTTTCCACGCGATCCCAACGGTTGTCGCGGTCCATAGCGTAGTAACGACCGACGATAGACGCCACGCGGCCTTTGCCCAGCGCGGCGAATTTGTCTTCGAATTTTTTCAGCGAGGCTTCAGCGCTGCGCGGCGGGGTATCGCGACCGTCGAGGAAGGCGTGCAGATAGATTTTTTCTGCGCCGCGCTCTGCGGCCAGCTCCACCATCGCCATAATGTGATCTTCGTGGCTGTGGACGCCGCCCGCGGACAGCAGACCCATAATATGAACCGCTTTACCGGCGTTTTTCGCCTGGTCTACCGCATTGGTCAGGACTGGGTTAGCAAAGAAAGTACGTTCTTTAATTTCAACGTCCAGACGCGTCAGGTCCTGATAAACGATGCGACCTGCGCCCAGGTTAACGTGGCCCACTTCGGAGTTGCCCATCTGGCGGTCAGGCAGACCCACTTCCAGACCGGATGCGTCGATCAGGGTATGCGGACGTTTTGCCCACAGAGCATCCATCACCGGGGTTTTGGCGTTTAAGATAGCGTTATCCTGCTGTTCTTCACGGTAGCCGTAGCCATCCAGAATCACCAGTACCATAGGTTTTTTAGAAACCGACATTGCGACAACCTCATACTCAATAGACAAAATAATTGCGTAATTTTACTACAGCTGAATCGATAAAATAGCCTCAGAAGATCAAAGAAAGGGATCGCGCTGGCGTGAGAAGGCAAGTAATAGCGTGATTTTTTTTCGTAGCGCCCCGCAAAAATGCATTCCAGTGCACGCTCTGGCTGTATTTGCGCCACTGCACAGGTATACTCCTTTCCTGGTTTTTTAATCACTACGTCGGGAGTTGTTACCCCCCATGCAAGAAATTATGCAATTTGTTGGCCGTCATCCCATACTGAGTATCGCCTGGATTGCGTTACTGGTGGCGGTTTTATTTACCACGTTCAAAGGTCTGACTTCAAAAGTTAAGGTGATTACACGCGGCGAAGCCACGCGCCTTATCAACAAAGAGGACGCCGTTGTTGTGGATTTACGTCAACGTGACGATTTCCGTAAAGGCCATATCGCTGGCGCGACCAATTTGCTGCCGAGCGAAATCAAAGCCAACAATGTTGGCGAACTGGAAAAGCACAAAGACAAGCCGATTATCGTGGTCGACGGTTCTGGTATGCAGTGCCAGGAATCCGCTAACGCGCTGACAAAAGCCGGCTTTGAAAAGGTCTTTGTGTTGAAAGAAGGCGTAGCAGGCTGGAGCGGCGAGAATCTGCCTCTGGTGCGCGGTAAGTGATTACCCGTCGTTTTCATGACGTAAGGGGAATGACTTGCCCTTGCGTCGACATGAAATCCATCGGGTAAAAAACAGGAGCGAAGTCATGGCCAATATTGAAATCTACACCAAAGCAACCTGTCCGTTTTGCCATCGTGCAAAGGCGCTGTTAAACAGCAAGGGCGTGAGTTTCCAGGAAATTGCGATTGACGGCGACGCCGTGAAGCGTGAAGAGATGATCAAACGTAGTGGCCGAACGACGGTTCCGCAAATTTTTATTGATGCACAGCACATTGGCGGTTGTGACGACTTGTATGCGCTGGATGCGCGTGGTGGACTGGATCCGCTGTTGCGTTAAGGCGTACTCAAGTATTTAAGGACAACACTAAAGGGTTTTACACATGTCAGAACAAAATAACACTGAAATGGCTTTCCAGATCCAACGTATCTATACCAAGGATGTTTCTTTCGAAGCGCCAAACGCACCGCATGTTTTCCAGAAAGATTGGCAGCCAGAGGTTAAACTGGATCTTGATACGGCATCTTCCCAACTGGCGGATGACGTTTATGAAGTTGTGCTGCGTGTTACCGTAACGGCTTCCCTGGGGGAAGAAACCGCGTTCCTGTGCGAAGTTCAGCAGGCCGGTATTTTCTCCATCAGCGGTATTGAAGGTACTCAGATGGCGCATTGCCTGGGCGCATACTGCCCGAACATTCTGTTCCCGTATGCTCGCGAGTGCATCACCAGCCTGGTTTCACGCGGTACGTTCCCGCAACTGAACCTTGCGCCGGTCAACTTTGATGCGCTGTTCATGAACTATTTGCAGCAGCAGGCTGGCGAAGGTACTGAAGAACATCAGGATGCCTGATGAACCAAAGTAATGCGTCAATGACAGTCATCGGTGCCGGCTCGTACGGCACCGCTCTTGCCATCACTCTGGCGAGAAACGGCCACCAGGTTGTCCTGTGGGGCCACGACCCAAAACATATCGCGACCCTGGAGCACGATCGCTGCAACGTCGCGTTCCTTCCCGATGTGCCTTTTCCCGATACGTTACACCTGGAAAGCGACTTAGCAACCGCGCTGGCGGCCAGTCGTAACATTCTGGTGGTGGTGCCAAGCCATGTTTTCAGCGACGTGCTGCGGCAGATTAAACCGCTGATGCGTCCGGATGCGCGTCTGGTATGGGCGACCAAAGGCCTGGAAGCGGAAACGGGGCGCCTGTTGCAGGATGTCGCTCGCGAGGCGTTAGGCGATCAAATCCCGCTGGCGGTGATTTCCGGTCCGACGTTCGCTAAAGAGCTGGCGGCGGGTTTGCCGACGGCAATCTCGCTGGCCTCAACCGATGAGACCTTTGCCGACGATCTCCAGCAACTGTTGCACTGCGGAAAAAGTTTTCGCGTCTATATCAATGCGGATTTTATCGGCGTGCAGCTTGGCGGCGCGGTGAAAAACGTGATTGCGATTGGCGCGGGGATGTCTGACGGCATCGGCTTCGGCGCGAACGCCCGCACGGCGCTAATCACGCGTGGACTGACCGAAATGTCGCGGCTTGGCGCAGCGCTTGGCGCCGATCCCGCCACCTTTATGGGGATGGCGGGTTTAGGCGATCTGGTGCTGACCTGTACCGACAACCAGTCGCGCAACCGTCGTTTTGGCATGATGCTTGGCCAGGGCATGGACGTTAAAGGCGCGCAGGATAAGATTGGCCAGGTGGTCGAAGGCTATCGCAATACGAAAGAAGTTCGTGAATTGGCGCACCGTTTTGGTGTTGAAATGCCAATAACCGAGGAAATTTATCAAGTATTGTATTGCGGAAAAAACGCGCGCGAGGCAGCATTAACGTTATTAGGTCGCGCCCGCAAGGAAGAGCTGAGTCGCCACTAGCCGTAAGGAACTGTTTGCATAAACGACCCAACCCGCACAGAACGGGTTGGTCGTTTTCTGCCCGTCTGGAGTAAGCCATGCCGTGTGAAGAACTGGAAATCGTCTGGAAGAATATTAAAGCTGAAGCCCGCGCTTTAGCTGACTGTGAGCCTATGTTGGCCAGTTTTTATCACGCCACGCTACTCAAGCATGAAAATCTGGGCAGTGCGCTGAGCTATATGCTGGCAAATAAACTGGCGTCGCCCATCATGCCCGCTATCGCTATCCGTGAAGTAGTTGAAGAAGCCTATGCTGCCGACCCGGAAATGATCGCGTCGGCAGCCTGCGATATTCAGGCCGTGCGCACTCGCGATCCGGCGGTGGATAAATACTCCACGCCGCTGTTATATCTGAAAGGCTTTCATGCGCTACAGGCCTACCGCATTGGTCACTGGTTGTGGAATAAAGGTCGCCGCGCGCTGGCTATCTTCCTGCAAAATCAGGTTTCGGTCTCGTTTCAGGTGGATATTCACCCGGCAGCGAAAATTGGCCGCGGGATTATGCTCGACCATGCCACCGGTATTGTGGTGGGGGAGACGGCGGTTATTGAGGATGATGTGTCGATCCTGCAATCCGTCACCCTGGGCGGTACCGGGAAAACGAGCGGCGATCGTCATCCTAAAATCCGCGAAGGCGTGATGATTGGCGCGGGCGCGAAAATTCTCGGCAATATCGAGGTGGGGCGCGGCGCGAAAATTGGCGCAGGTTCCGTCGTTTTACAGCCTGTCCCGCCGCACACTACCGCCGCAGGCGTTCCGGCGCGTATTGTCGGCAAGCCGGGCAGCGATAAGCCGTCGATGGATATGGACCAGCATTTCAACGGGATACACCATACGTTTGAGTATGGCGACGGCATCTGAATTGCGCGGTACAACTAAAAAACGCTGTTCCGATGGAGTGCAATCCCGGAACAGCGGAGCGAAGAATTCGCAATGTGGACAATCAGGCTGCGGATGATGTCAGCGTGATGCGATCCAGCGGGCCGACGATAAACAGATATGAAATGAGACCAATAAGTCCCATCGAGCCAACGTATAAAATGGCAAAGTCGAACGACTGAGTATTGGCAAGAATCACGCCGATGACCAGTGGAGTAACGATGCTTGCCATATTGCCGCACATGTTAAATACGCCGCCAGCAATACCCAGAACTTCCTTCGGCGAGGTGTCGCTGAGTACGCACCAGCCCAGGTTACCAAACCCTTTGGCAAAAAAGGCCAGACTCATCGCCGCAATGACCACAAATTCTGAAGAGGTGTAGTTGGCGATCACAATTACGCAAGAGAGCAACATACCGCAGATAACAGGCAGTTTCCGCGCGACGGTAAGGCTATAGCCGCGTTTGAGCAGCCAGTCGGAGAACACGCCGCCGAGCAGGCCGCCAATAAAACCGGCAATGGCTGGAATACTGGCCACAAAACCGACTTTCAGAATCGACATGCCTTTCGCTTGGTACAAGTAGGTCGGGAACCAGGTCAGGAAGAACCAGGTGATAGAGGTGACGCAGAATTGCCCGATGTAAACACCGATCATCATCCGGTTAACACAGACGGTTTTAATCTGCGCAAACGTTATTTTCTGCGGCTCCTTTTTACAGCCCAGAGAGGGCTCGCCACCACCGCTACGAATATAGTCAATTTCCGCTTGATTAACTTTTGGATGGTGCATCGGATCTTTGACTTTCATTAACCAGAATATACCGAGCATCACGCCAATAGCGCCAATATAATAGAAGACAAAATGCCAGCTTAAATTATGCAGAATGATCGTCATTAGCGGGGTGATAATGCCCAGCGAGATATATTGCGCAGCCTGATAAACTGAAGTAACGAAACCTCGTTCATTATTGGGAAACCATTGTACGCTTAAACGACTGTTCGCCGGAAAGGCAGGCGCTTCAATCGCGCCCATCAGCAGACGTAGAATAACCAGTACAATTAATGGGCTGCCATACAGATAGATCGTTCCCTGAAACATGGTTACTAACGACCAGCCAATCAATGCGCAACCGTAAACCAGTCGTGAACCGTAGCGGTCTAATAGCCAACCACCGGGTAGTTGCATAATGACATAGGCGATACCAAATGAGGAGAAGGCCAGGCCCATCGCTTCCGGATCAAAACCTAATTCTTTACTCATTATTGGGGCAACTACGGATAGAGTTGCGCGATCCGCATAATTAAATACGGTAGCAAGAAATAAAAATATAAGAATGGTATGACGCACTTTTGTGCGCTTTATTATTGTGTTCATTATCTACTCCTCAGATAAGGGCAGAATGCATCCTGTAAGGTAAGAGAGGCGGGACGGATTCCCGCCAGTCGGGTTAAGGGCGTTTGCCAAATTCACAGGTTAATTGTGTCCAGCGGCGCGCTTGTTCACTGAGCGTGAAACCCAGACCATGACGATCGGAAATCCACATGCGGCCATCGCGCAGCTCAAGTTGCTCGTTGAATAATGGGTTCAGCCACTCGAAATGTTCCAGCCACGGCTCCAGGGGATACGCTGCGGAAAGGTGCAGGTGTACTTCCATCGCAAAGTGCGGCGCCAGCTTACGCCCGTGTTTCGCCGCCAGATCCATAATCTTCAGGAACGGAGAGATACCGCCGACACGCGGCGCATCTGGCTGAACGAAATCGCTGGCATTGCCCAGAATCAACTGCTCGTGTTCCCGGAAACTGGTCAGCATTTCCCCGGTGGCGATAGGCGTATCCAGCGCGGCAGCAAGCTGGGCGTGGCCTTCGATGTCGTAAGCATCTAATGGTTCTTCAATCCAGATAAGATTGAACTGTTCCATTTTACGCCCCATGCGGATAGCCGTTTCGCGATCCCACTGCTGGTTAGCGTCAACCATTAACGGGAACTCATCCCCAAGCGCTTCACGTACTGCGGTTAAGCGGCGAATATCCTCAGCGCAGTTGGGTTGTCCGACTTTCAACTTAATACCGCCAATGCCATTTTCGCGGGAAATCACCACATTTTTCAGCACTTGATCGAGCGGTGTATGCAAGAACCCCCCTGAGGTGTTGTAACACTGAACGGAGTCGCGGTGCGCGCCCAACAGTTTTGCCAGTGGCAGACCGGCACGTTTAGCCTTCATATCCCATAGGGCGATATCGATAGGGGAGATAGCCTGTACCGCCATCCCGCTACGCCCCACCGAGGCTCCGGCCCACAGCAGCTTAGTGTATATTTTGTCGATATCATTGGGATCTTCGCCCAGTAGATTATCGGCTATCTCTTTGGCGTGAGCATAAATACCCTGGCCGCCAGCACGTTTGGAGTAGCTAAAACCAACGCCTTCAAAGCCGTCGCGACTGCGGATTTCGGCAATGATGATTGCCACTTCGGTCAAAGGTTTCTGGCGACCGGTCAGTACCTTCGCGTCACTCACTGGCGTCGCCAGCGGTAGAAAAGCCAGTGATAGCTTCACCCATTCGATACGATCGCCGGTTTCTGCCGCGGTTCTGGTATTCGCCGCTTTTGCATACGTTACGGCGTCGGAATTCGCGCTTAAAGCCATTTTTTTTCTCCTGATAATCACAAAATGATTGCGCTAACATTTTTATTATTAAGCGAGCGCAGGATCCAGAAAGTTGATGTTGATTTGAACATTTGATCACATATGTCGTATAAAAAGCAGGATTTATTGCAAAATGGATCACGATCCAAAAATATCTGGGGAAATGCATAATACAAAATGATGGCGCTATCATTTTGTAATGACTGAGCTTGATAAGCTACTGTATTTACGGCCTTTCCTGATGCGAAGCTGGCAATAGCCGCAGGCATGATGAATAATGCGCGGATAAATCAGCCAATCTTTGCAGGGGCATCAGACGTGAAGAGAACCAAATCACCTCGTGCGCCGACGCTGGAAGATGTAGCACGTAGCGCCGGGCTGTCTCCGATGACAGTCAGCCGGGCATTGAATTCGCCACAACTGGTTCGCCCCAAAACGGTTGAGAAAGTCATGCAGGCGGTTCGCGTCACAGGCTACATACCCAACGCGTTAGCCGGTGGTCTGGCGTCGCGACGGAGTAAATTAATCGCTGTCGTCGTGCCGCAAATTAACAACAACATGTTTGTCGATACCATCCAGTCGCTGAGCGATGAACTGGCCCGACGCGGATATCACATATTGCTGTGCGTGGCGGGATATACCGAACAAACGGAAGCGGAATTGGTGGCGACACTGCTTTCCCGCCGCCCCGATGGCGTGGTGCTTACCGGGATCCATCACACGATAGAACTGAAAAAGGTCATCCTGAACGCGGCTATTCCGGTGGTGGAAATTTGGGACTTAACGCCCACGCCGCTTGATATGCTGGTCGGTTTTTCCCATGAAAAAGTCGGGCAGGCGACGGGGGAGTATCTTCTGAGTAAGGGCTATCGTCGTCCCGGCTTGTTGTGGACCGCCGATCGCCGAGCCGCGCAACGTAAGCAGGGGTTATGTGGTGTTCTTCAACGCCACGCTATTCATGCCGTACCGCAGGTAGATGTCCCCCTTCCGGCATCGCTTTCGCTGGGGCGCAGCGGTTTAAGCCAGCTTTTTGACGAAGGGACGTTTGATGTCATTGTTTGCAGTTCTGATACCCTGGCACAGGGGGCGATGATGGAGGCGGAAAGCCGTGGTTTGCGCATTCCGCATGATTTAGCGGTTATTGGTTTTGGCGACCTTGATTTTGCCGCCAGCAATCGACCGTCAATTACTACCGTAAGCGTTGACAGACGCGCCATTGGCCAGCGCGCCGCTACGCTGTTGGCCGATCGTATTGAACAGAAACCGTGCGCAGAAGCTATTGTGGATATTGGCTTTCATTTGATTGAGCGAGAGTCCGCATAAACGGGAACATGCCATCGGGATCGGCCAGGCCGGATCAGGCGTTAGCCGCCATCCGGCATTGAATATATTACGACCGCAATACCGCGCCGGGGTATCCTAACTGGCGCCACGCTTCATACACCACCACCGACACCGCATTCGACAGGTTCATGCTACGGCTATCCGGCATCATCGGAATGCGAATCTTCTGCTCTTTAGGCAACGCATCGAGAATGCTGGCGGGCAGGCCGCGCGTTTCCGGGCCAAACATCAGATAATCGCCATCCTGATAGCTTACGGCGCTATGGGCGGGCGTGCCCTTTGTCGTCAACGCAAATAGGCGCTGCGGGTTTTCGGCGGCGACAAAGGCGGCATAATCGTGATGGCGCTGAACCGCGGCGAATTCGTGATAGTCCAGCCCTGCGCGGCGTAAGCGCTTATCATCCCAGGTAAACCCCATCGGTTCGATGATGTGCAGACGAAAGCCGGTATTGGCGCAAAGACGAATGATGTTGCCGGTATTCGGCGGGATTTCTGGTTCGAAGAGTACGATGTTAAGCATGATGCCCCCTTAAATGCGGGGGGCAGAATAGCAGAAATTTACCGGGCTCTCACGCGCCAGGCGTTCAGGCGGCATCGCCTTTGCTCATTGGCGCCAGCGCGGCGGGCAAACTTTTCCCCAGTTCCTGCACCAGTGAATCGCCACTGATTTCGCTAATGGATTTCGCGCCGGTCAGGGTCATGGCGACTTTCATCTCTTTCTCGATCAGGTCCAGCAGATTGGCGACACCCGCTTTTCCTGCCGTCGCCAGCGCGTAGAGATAGGCCCGACCCAGCAGTACGGTATCGGCCCCCAACGCAATCATACGCACGACATCCAGCCCGTTACGAATCCCGCTATCCGCCAGAATGGCGATATCGCCTTTCACCGCATCGGCAATGGCGGGCAGGGCGCGGGCGGAAGAGAGCACGCCATCGAGCTGGCGGCCGCCGTGATTCGACACCACGATACCGTCAGCGCCGAAACGTACCGCATCGCGGGCATCTTCTGGATCGAGGATCCCTTTGATCACCATTGGGCCGTCCCAGAATTCGCGTATCCACTCCAGATCTTTCCAGGAGATGGACGGATCGAAGTTATTTGCCAGCCAGCCGATATAGTCCTCAAGGCCGGTCGGTTTACCCAGATAGGCGGAAATATTGCCTAAATCATGCGGGCGACCGTTCAGGCCGACATCCCACGCCCATTTAGGGTGCATCACCGCCTGCCAGTAACGGCGCATGGCCGCGTTTGGGCCGCTCATCCCGGAGTGGGCGTCACGGTAGCGCGCGCCCGGCGTCGGCATATCCACGGTAAAGACCAGCGTGGAGCAACCCGCCGCTTTCGCACGTTCAAGCGCGTTGCGCATAAAGCCCCGGTCACGCAGCACATAAAGCTGGAACCACATCGGGCGCTTAATGGTTGGTGCAACTTCTTCTATCGGACAGACGGAGACGGTGGAAAGGGTGAACGGAATGCCCTTTGCGTCTGCGGCGGCGGCGGCCTGTACTTCGCCGCGACGGGCGTACATGCCGCACAGACCTACCGGCGCTAATGCCACCGGCATCGACAACGTTTCGTTAAACAGGGTCGTTTCCAGGCTTAAATCGGACATATTTTTCAGCACGCGCTGGCGCAGAGCGACTTGCGACAGGTCTTCCACATTTCGGCGCAGGGTATATTCCGCATACGCGCCGCCGTCGATGTAGTGGAAGAGGAAAGGAGGCAACGTGCGCTGAGCTGCGGCGCGATAATCGCTGGCTGCTGAAATAATCATGATTTATTCTCCCTGGTCATCTCATTATGGTCGCCGGGCAGGCGGGTAATACGCGCCTGGCGGGCCTGGTCTTCATCAAATCGTTTAATCGTGGTGTGGACAAAACTGAGGTGCGCCATCATCGCTTTACGCGCGCCCTCGGCGTTACCGTCCAGAATGGCGTCCATCACCGCCTGGTGTTGTTCCGTCAGCTTTGAGAATACGGGCGGAACGAGATACATACGCTGGCGACTCTGTTTGACGGAGGATTGCAGGACGTCGAAGAACCCGCGCATGGTTTGCAACAGCACCACATTGTGCGAGGCTTCCGCGATCGCCAGATGAAAGCGCACGTCGGCCTGGGAGGCGAGATCCGGGTCTTCGCTGAGCGTCGCATCAAAGCAGAGTCTGATTTTCTCTTTGTCGGCAGCGGTGGCACGCATGGCGGCGTGCCAGGCCGTACTGGCTTCAATGGCGTGGCGGGCTTCCAGAATGTCGAAACTGTAGTCCGGATCGTTCGCCATCAGCATTTTCAGCGGTTGCACGATATTCTGTTCAGACCAGGTTTCGTGCTGCCAGCGGACAAATGTCCCGCCGCCGCGACGGCTCACCAGCACGCCTTCGCTGACCAGCTTCGCCAGCGCTTCGCGTAAAGAGTTGCGTGATACGCCAAGCTGTAGAGCCAACTGGCGCTCGGCGGGCAATTTCATGCCCGCTTCCAGGTTTTGTTCTTCAATCAGCGCCCGCACGCGAGAGGCAATCTCGTCTGACAGGCGTTTTGGCATCACAATCACGGAATCATCCAGGTTAAAACATAGGCCTGAAGCGTAGTGATCACGCCCACCATACAGGTGAAGATCAGGCTGTGTTTGACGGTAAAACGGAACAGATCGGACTCTTTCCCTACCAGCCCCACCGCCGCGCAGGCGATGGCGATAGACTGCGGTGAGATCATCTTCCCGGTTACGCCTCCAGTGGTATTCGCCGCCACCATCAGCACATCAGAGACGCCGATTTGCTGCGCCGCGGTAGCCTGTAGAGAGGCAAACAGCGCGTTAGATGAGGTATCAGAGCCGGTCAGGAATACCCCCAGCCAGCCGAGGAACGGCGAGAAGAACGTGAAGGCGCTGCCGGTGTGCGCCAGCGCTAACGCCAGCGTGGAGGAAAGCCCGGAATAGTTCGAGATAAACGCGAACGCCAGCACCATGCCGATGGAGTAAATCGGCAACGCCAGCTCTTTCAGCGTGCTGCCAAAGGTCTGGATTGCGGCTGAGGGTTTCATTTTCAGCCAGACGATAGACAACAGCGCGGCAAACAGGATCGCCGTGCCGGTGGCGGAGAACCAGTCAAATTTATACACCGCCGCGTAAGCGGTCGCTTCGTGTACAACCGGCGGCATACGGGCGACCAGTTTATCGAGATACGGTACCGGAACGTTAATTACCCAGTCATACAGCGCGCCGCCGGGGGCAAACAGCGCTTTGAACGGCGGTATGCTCCAGAGAGTGACCGTGGCGGTCAGGAACAGAAACGGCGACCAGGCGCGAACGATTTGCCCTGTCGTATAGCGGGTACGGGCCAGCGTCTGATCGACCTGTGATGCGCCCATATCGCCGAAGCGGAAGATGCGCACCGGCTGCCAACGTTTGAGGAACAGCGTCAGGCACACCAGAGACACCAGCGAAGAGATAATGTCCGGCAGTTCCGGCCCGATAAAGTTGGAGCTGAGATACTGGGCGATAGCAAATGAACCGCCAGAGACCATCACCGCAGGCCAGGTTTCTTTCACGCCGCGCCAGCCGTCCATAATAGCCATAATCCAGAACAGCACGATAATTGTCAGGAACGGTAGCTGACGACCGACCATCTGACCGATTTCAAAGCTGTCCAGGCCCGTGACCTGTCCGGCAACCAGAATCGGGATCCCCATCGCGCCAAAGGCGACAGGCGCGGTGTTTACAATCAGGCACAGCCCTGCCGCATACAGCGGATTAAAGCCCAGACCCACCAGCAGCGCGGCGGTTATCGCCACCGGCGCGCCGAAACCCGCCGCGCCTTCAAGGAACGCGCCGAAGCAGAAGCCGACAATCAGCATTTGCAGACGTTGGTCGGGGGTAATCGACAGAATTGACGAGCGAATAATGTCAAACTGCCCGGTCTTGACCGAAATTTTATAGACGAAGACCGCGGCGATGATTATCCAGGCAATCGGCCATAGCCCGTAGAAGAAGCCATACACGACCGATGCCAGCGCGTGATCGACCGGCATTTTATAGAACAGCAGCGCGACGGCGAGCGCGATAACCACCGTCCACGAAGCGGCAACATAGCCTTTCAGCTTGAGTTTAATCAGGGCGAAAAAGAAGAACAGGATTGGGAGCGATGCGATCAGGCTGGAAAGCCAGATATTACCCGCCGGGTCATAGTTTTGTTGCCAGAGGTTCATTGCAGGTCTCCTGAGAACCACACGCATAATGGGATGAATCTTTGCTCATCTCGTTGGGGTCACATTATGTGTAAAAGTGGTCCTGCCAATATTGTTGTGTATGGATAATGACAACAAATAGTTAACCAGATGTTATTTATTGGCAACGGTATTGTAGAGTTAATTTAGTGAAATGTGAGTAGGCTGTGGTAACGGGCTAAAATTGGTAGGGCCAATTGAGGGGAGAGGACAGCAAAGGGAAGTGAAAAGGCAATGGCATTATGCCATTGCCTTTGATGTCGGGAGTGTTGTTACTTCATTACCACTGGAAGCCCGCGCCAATGGCCGCAGAGTAATCGCCCTGGCTGTTGCTGGTTCCTTGCAATTTATACACCCAGCCCCCGCTTTCACTTACCATGGAGACACCAATGGCGACGGCACTTTCACCATTAAACGTACCGCCGGCAATCGAGGTCATGTTGGCGCCCGGGGCGTAGGCTTGTGGCAGACCGGCCATCGCCATCGCTGAAGCGATACCGCCGCTCATCTTGTTTTCTACGCCTTTGATTTTGCTGTTCATTTCCCCCATTTTCTGGTCGGTATAGGTGTTTGCTTCTTCGACGCTGCGTTTCAATTGCGCATAGTTAACCGCATCCGTATCATTCACCGCCGCTGAAACATTGCCGATCCGAGTGGTGCCGCCACTCCCGTCTCCCAGGTTGAGCACGCTATAGTTAACCGAGCCATCTGCATTGGTTTCATAACGCACGGAGCCTGCTTCTGAGGCTTTCAGTTGCGCCACATTAACCGCGTCAGTGTTGTTCACCCCTGCGGCAACGTTGGTAATACGGCGTTGTTGAGTAGAAGAGCCAACAGACACAGTATTAGCTTCATCTGCGACGGAATTTGTGCCTAACGCCACGCTGTTTTCAGCGGCAGCAATAGAGCCAGAGCCAATCGCGACGCTGTCCGCACCCTGGGCATTTGCATCTACGCCATCGGTGTTGGTCTTGAAGTACTTGGTGCTACCGGTAGTGACGATATCGCCAATACCGTTTTCAATATTGGTGACGCGAGTATCAAGACTACTCACCTGCGTGTTCAGGTTATTGATGCTTTCGGTATTCGCGGCAACACGGCTGTCGGTGACTTTCAATTGACCAACGTTAACGGCATCGGTATCTGCCGAACCCGCCGCGACGTTAGTGATCTGGCGTTGGCCGTCTTCACTGCCGACAGAAAACTCACCGACAGAGTTCTGCGGTGTGTCCATGTTGTAGGCGGTGTAGTCAGTCTGCGCGCCGCGAGTGGTCTGAGAACCATTACCCATTGCAATACTGTTTGCATGGTAGGCGCGTGCGTTAGAACCGATAGCAATACCGTTGATGGCATCAGCCATCACCAGTGTATTCAGACCAATACCAATACCTGCATCAGCATTGACGATGGTCTTCGCACCCATTGCCAGTGAGTCAGTTCCGACAGCCAGTGAATCTTCTTCCGTTGAGTTTGCGTGGTAGTACTTGGTCGGTGTAGTAGTGACCGCACCAATGGCATTTTGTAACTGACGAACTGTTACCGCATCTTGCGCTTCAGAGCCGTCCGCAACGTTGGTAATTTGACGATAGCTTTCTCCATCCGTCCCCAATGACAACGCGCCCAGCAACTTTCTGTCTGTTGTATTGTAGCCAATGACAACGCCATCGCTTGTTACGCTCGTTTCTCGTATACCGGTTGTAATAGCGCGGTTAGAGGTGGAGCCACTGCCCAAAGCGATACTGCCCTCAATGCTACTGCTGCTGTTTTGACCAAGAGCCAGACTGCCAGCGCCAGAGGCGACGGCGTCGTAACCTACTGCCGTTGCGCCGTTACCCGTTGCGTATGCATCCTGGCCTTCAAGCCCGTTATCATTCGTACGGATGTATTTCACGCCGGTACCATTTTCCGTGATATAGGTTTCGCTGGTATCGCCGGCTAGTTGGCTAATAGATTCATTATACTGAGAAATCAGCATGTTAGTTTCATAAAGCTGAGAGCCATTAACGGCGTCAGTACTGTCACTGGCGATTTCACCTGCTGCTACATTGGTTATCTTATTGGTGCCGCTGGTACCGTGGCTGGCGCTGAACGCACCCTCTTCGTTATCCCAGCTCAGTGCATCGGTACCAAGATTGGTGATGGACGTATTGATATCCGCGATAGCAGAGGTGTTTTGATCCACCTTCTGGTTGGTTTCATACAACTGTGAGCCGTTTACCGCGTCTGTACTGTCCTCAGAAAGCGCCCCGGCGGCGACATTGGTTATTTTACTGGTGCTTCCACCGTGGTTTGCGCTGAAAGCGCCGATGTCTTCGTCCCATAACAGAGCGTTATCAGTGAGGCCGGTAATGGACGTATTAATGTCGGAGACAGAAGTATTCAGGTTCTCAATCGCGGTGCTGTTCTGAGTGATGTTGGTGGTATTGGCGGCGATATCGGTCGTGTTCTGATCCACTTTTTCATTGGTTTCGAACAGCTGCGATCCGTTAACGGCGTCGGTACTTTCTTCAGACAGCTCTCCGGCAGCAACGTTGGTGATTTTGTTTGTCGTACTACTTCCGTGGCTGGCAGAGAACGAACTCGTTGTCTCATTCCAGCTCAGGTTGTCAGAGCTAAGATTGGTGATGGACGTATTAATATCTGCGATAGCAGAGGTGTTTTGATCCACCCTCTGGTTGGTTTCATACAACTGGGAGCCGTTCACCGCGTCTGTACTGTCCTCAGAAAGGTCCCCAGCGGCGACATTGATGATTTTACTGGCGCTTCCGTTGCGGTTAGCGCTGAATGCGCCAGAGACTGCATCCCATAGCAGTGCATCGTCGGTGAGCGTGGTAACTGAGTTGCTCAGGTTGTTGATACTGGTGGTGTTGGTGGCGATATCAGTGGTGTTCTGAGACACATTTTCATTGGTGGCAAACAATTGTGAGCCGTTAACGGCGTCGGTGCTGTCCGAAGCCAGGGTACCCGCCGCCAGATTGGTGATTTTGCTGTCGCTTCCGTTGTGGTTAGCGCTGAATGCGCCAGAGGCTGCATCCCACAACAGGGCATCATCGGTGAGCGTGGTGACGGAGTCGCTCAGACTGTTGATACTGGTGGTGTTGGTGGCGATATCAGTGGTGTTCTGATTGATGCTGGTGGTGTTGGCAGCGATGTCAGTGGTGTTCTGCGACACATTTTCGTTGGTGGCAAACAACTGAGAGCCGTTAACGGCGTCGGTGCTGTCAGCAGCCAGGGTACCCGCCGCCAGATTGGTGATTTTACTGTCGCTTCCGTTGTGCTTGGCGCTGAATGCGCCAGAGGCTGCATCCCAAAGCAGGGCATCATCGGTAAGGCCGGTGATGGAATCGCTCAGATTGTTGATATTGGTAGTGTTGGTGGCAATATCAGTGGTGTTCTGATTGATGCTGGTCGTATTGGCGGCGATATCGGTTGTGTTCTGGTTAATGCTGTCGGTATTAGCGGTAATATCGGCAGTGTTTTGGTTGATGCTGTCGGTATTGGTGGCGATATCAGCAGTGTTCTTATCCACTTTCTCATTTGTATCAAACAACTGAGAGCCGTTAACGGCGTCGGTGCTGTCAGCAGCCAGGGTACCCGCCGCCAGATTGGTTAACTTGCTGTCGCTTCCGTTGTGCTTAGCGCTGAATGCGCCAGAGGCTGCATCCCACAACAGGGCATCGTCGGTGAGCGTGGTGACGGAGTCGCTCAGGCTGTTGATATTGGTGGTGTTGGTGGCGATATCGGTTGTGTTTTGGTTAATGCTGTCGGTATTGGCAGCAATATCAGTGGTGTTCTGCGTCACATTGGCGTTGGTTGCAAATAGCTGAGAGCCGTTAACGGCGTCGGTGCTGCTTTCTGATATGGCTCCGTTACCAACGTTGACAATTTTGCGCTTTAGGGCATCACTCCCTACAGAAACTACGTTTTCTTCGGTCGCTGTAGAATTGCTCCCTATCGCGACGGAATTTTTTGCAGAGGTTACCGCCCCACTACCGAAGGCAATGCCATTTGCCGCATCTGACGTTACGGATGTATTGTAACCGAAAGCCATGCTATCCAGAGATGCGGCATTCGCCCCTAATCCTACCGTCAGGCTTCTTTCTGCTGATGATACGGTATCGCGTCCAAGCGCTATTGAATTTTTCCCTGAGGCATTTGCATTTGTTCCCAGTGCGATGGCGTAAAGATTTGAGGCAACTGCGTTTGTACCTACTGCCATAGAGTATTTAGCCGTAGAAGTGGTATGTGCACCTGCCCCTAGCGCCACTGAGCCTATACTCTCAGCAAGGCTATATCCGCCCAACGCAGTGCTGGAAGCCCCAGATGCCTTACTATAGTAACCTATTGCAATACCGGCACCCGCTACATATCCTTTGGACGGATCTTCTGCGACCTTTTCTTTAGTTGTTATTGTTGAATCAGCTTCGGCGCCTTCGCCAATGGCTATCCATCCATTCTCAGTGCCGATCCCTTTCCCTGTATCGTTCCCAGCATTGGCCAGTGCGTCCGCAGAAACCATAATGCTGCTAAGACTGATGAGTGCGGAAACCGCCAGCTTTCTGCGGCCGCTTTTTTTGCCGCGGCTTTTTGCGGTTTCGCTGGTGACAACAAATGTTCCCGTAGCGGCATTCCAGAGGACTCTAAATATTCTGTTCATGAATAAGTGCTTTCCTTTTCTAAAATAATTGTATCAATGGCTATTATTTTTTTGGCTTCTTTTTCGTATCATTAATAGGCTGTATGCTGTCGAATATGACATTCTCCATGTTAATACCTATTTTTAGATACTTAAGATTATTGGGCGATACGCCTTTTAATGTTAGCGTGACGTTTGTCCATGCTCCCGGTAAGAGTTCGATTGTCGAATCCATTTTTGTGTTGAGCAGGAGTTGTCGCCATCGAGGCAGATCTTTTGCCTCGGAAGGTTTTTTCGTACCCCATGTCATATTAAACGCAAGGTTTGATACGGGAATGCTGAGTAAGTTAACTAAATCAAGATGAATAACACTTCCATTATCTATTGGCTCAATAGATAGAATACGCCCGGCTAATCCGATATTGCCGTTGTTAATAATAAAATAGTGCGTTTGTGATGGGTCCAGTTCTGTATAGTCGAATAGCCGTTGTTTGCGTTCAACGCGGCCAACGACTTCGGCGACCTTTTGAGTCGTGTTGATAACCGTATCTTGTTGTTTTTCTAGCAAATTTATCTTTTCTTCTTGTTCTTTTTGTTGTTTTTCTAACAGGTTTATCTTTGTTTCTTGTTCTTTTTGTTGTTTTTTCAGCTCTTCAACAAGGTGTTTATCTGCAAAGTAGTCACAACCAGATAAAAAGAATGTGAATCCCAAAGCAAGCAGGGGGATAAATTTTCCATTTTTGTGCATATAAAATATCCTTGTTAATAATTTATATAATATAAATAGTTAACCTGTTATTTATACAGCTAACTCATCATTTTGCGAGCATTGCCAATAACCATAATATATGGTTATAACTAAAACATTCATTGTTTCTATAGGAGTGTGCAAATACCCGACGTTGTTTATCAATTACTCATAGCAATGCTTTATAAAAATATAATTATAATGTTTATGTATGGGGATTTTTTTCAGGGATGATAATGTTATTTAATTTTGCGGGTCAATCATATTCTGCGGGATATAAGAAAAGAGGATGAAAAAAATTCATTGTATAAATACAAACAGGCATGATAGTGGAATTTTTCATCCTGAAAAAGCAGGGACTACCGTTAAAAATGAACTTGTATATAAGCGGTGTAAATACTTCCAGGAAAAATTCGGAATATAGCCCGATGCTCTCAAGACACCCTCCGTACAACGGGTGTCCTGAGAACCTGGGATGCGGAAAGTTTAGAACTCGCTCTTCGCGAAGCCTGTCATCTCTTTGAGCCCCATTTCCCGGCCCAGCGCCGTCATCGGGTGCACCACGATCAGGCCGCGTACGCTTTTTTTGAGTTTGCCCATATCGGCCTGCTCTTTTTTAGTGATCGCGCGGCGAAACGGCAGGTTCATCAGCTTCTGCGCTTCTTTACTCAGTTTTTGGCTGTGTACTTCGCGCAGACGGATAATTTCTGCTTCCAGCGTCTCTTTTTCTTTTTCCAGCTCCGCGTATTTATCGGCGGATTCAACCAGAGAGAGACCTGCCTGCTGGTGGCGAATAGCGTCAAGACGATCGCTCAGGCGTTTAATTTCGTTTTTTTCGACTTCTTTCATGGGATAGCTTCTGATAGAAATGGGATAGATATCCTATAGTATGCGCGCAGTGAGTGATTCTTCACAACTCATGACATAAAGATAATCAATTACGGCAAGTATTACATCGCTAATTATTTATTGATCTCATTGATAATAAAATATTTTTTTCGAAATAAAAGATGAAGCGCCTTTTTGTCGGCAAGAAAAGCGATTAAGCACATTTTCCTCAATGACAACGCTAAATTGATCCTAAACTCAAATAAGCGACCGCGGGAGTCAGACGCGGGTCCCACATGGAGGATCTATCATGGCAAAAATAGGTGAGAACGTACCACTTCTTATTGATAAAGCCGTCGATTTTATGGCGTCCAGCCAGGCGTTCCGTGAATACCTGAATAAAACGCCGCCGCGTGATTATGTTCCTTCCGAAGTGCCGTCGGAGAGCGCGCCCATTTATTTGCAGCGTCTGGAATATTACCGACGGCTGTACCGACCAAAAGAAGAAGAAAGAGGTTAACGGCGGGATTTACTTTTGAAAGGCCTTTTTTAAGCTGATTTTAGAAATCAGCTCGGTCAGAGAGAGGACCATCGTCGAACGCACCGCCTGCTGGTAGCGCTGAATTTGCATGGCGTAGAGCGCCGCGTCGGACGTATCAAAATGCGGTGGCGGCGGTAGCGCCATGACGCAGTGCAGTTCGCCAAACGGCCCGAGGATTTCATCGTCGGTAAAGGCGTATTCATTGCCGTCGTGATTCAGCTCTTCGCGCAGCGCCATTAACAGCTCCGCATCTTCATATTCGGTGCGGCTGAGTACGCCCAGGCCATAGATAAGTTTCAGACGTACCGAAAGATCGCCCAGCGGCCCGTCGCCGTCCAGCAACGGTTCCACAGCGTATTTCACGGCATAGTCGTCTTTGCGAAACACCTGGAGCACCAGAATATTCACCGCCTCGGTCAATAACTCGACGGCGGTAATCAGGAAGCTCCGTACGGTTTTGCCAGCATTCAGACGCTCAAGCACACGATTTTCAAAGGCCTGGGTTTGTTCCATTATTGCCTGCATATCTGACAATCTGTTATTTGGGCGCAGGCTAACCTGCGCCGGATTCTGCGTCATTTGGTCGCGTTATATGCGTTAACCGCCTCCGCCACCACATCGCTATTGGCATCCAGCCCGGAAATTTGCGCCAGCGCGGCCTGCGGGCCTTTTTCGGTAATCAGAGCCGCTAACTCCTGCGCCTGCGGATCTTCATCACTACGGAAATGCATCGCCGCCGCGATCCCTTTGACCAGATTCACATGCGGCAGACCATATTCCAGGGTGCCAAGCAGCGGTTTGATCAGACGGTCGCCCGCGCTGAGTTTGCGTAGCGGCTGACGACCTACGCGTTCGACGTCATCTTTCAGATACGGGTTTTCAAAACGACCGAGGATTTTCTGAATGTATGCCGCATGTTTGTCGGCATCAAAACCGTAGCGTTTGATCAGCACCGCGCCGCTTTCTTCCATCGCGCCTTTCACCACCGCGCGAATACTCTCATCGAGAATAGCGTCGCGAATGGTTTGATGACCGGCTAATTTGCCGAGGTACGCGGTTATAGCATGACCCGTGTTCAGCGTGAAGAGTTTACGTTCGACAAATGCCATCAGGTTATCCGTTAACTCCATCCCCGGGATGTTTGGCAACGCGCCTTTAAACTGGGTTTTATCGACGATCCACTCGCTGAAGGTTTCTACCGTCACTTCCAGCGGATCGTTGGTTGCCGACGCAGAAGGCGGCACGATGCGGTCAACGGCGGAATCGACAAAGCCAACATGTTCTTCTACCCATGCTTTGGCGTCTTCCGGTAGGGCATTCATCACATGGCCTTTCAACTGCGTTGTGCCGCGTACCATGTTTTCACAGGCGATGATATTCAGCGGGGATTCATTACCTTGTTCTTTACGTTTCACCAGCCCTTTAGCGATGGCCGGAGCGATACGCTCAAGCACAACCGGACCCACGGCAGTAGTGATTAAATCAACGTGGGCAATCAGGTCGACAACATCATCGCCGATGCTGCTGACAGCGTTGACGCCGGAAACGGTATCCACCTGCTCATTTTCACCCACAACATGAACCTGATAGCTATGACGGGCATTCAGGGCATCGAGTACGACCTGGTTTACATCCGCAAACGTCAGTTGTATCCCCGCGTCAGCCAGCAGTTTGCCGATAAAGCCACGACCGATATTACCTGCGCCAAAATGTAATGCTTTCATAGTATTAACCTTCATTAATGTTTTTACCCGAGAGGGCTGGGGTGAGGGACTGCATAGATTTCCCCTCAACCTAACCCTCTCCACAAGGGAGAGGGTATCGCCTTCATATTTCGAACTGCAGATGCGTTGGCTCTCCTCGCTCACCCCAGTCACGTACTTATGTACGCTCCTGGGGATTCACTGCGTTGCCGCCTTCCTGCAGCTCGAACTATTTTGGGGATACTTAACTGTTAAGCTTTTTTACCTGCCAGCAGTTCCAGCACTTCATCCACGCTGGTGGTGTGCGCCAGACGTTCGATCACGGATTCATCATCCAGCGCGTTGGTCAGGCTGGTGATGACCTGGATGTGCTCATTGTTACGTGCGGCGATACCAATGACCAGACGGGCAATATCGTCTTCTTCTTCACCGAAGCGTACGCCTTCCGGATACTGGCAGAACACCACGCCGGTTTTCAGCACGCGGTCTTTCGCTTCTACCGTACCGTGCGGAACTGCGATGGATTCACCGAGGTAAGTCGGCGTCAGCTTTTCGCGGTCCAGCATCGCCTCGACGTATTCCGGCTCAACATAGCCGCCTTTCACCAGTTGTTCACCAGCAAAGCGAATCGCCTCTTCTTTGTTAGCGGCTTTACGGCCCAGGAAGATATTCTCCGCACCCAGTTTGAACAGGTTGTTATCACCCTCCTCAAAGCTGTCTTTCAGATGGTCGCGTACTTTCTCTTCATTAGTATTGTGGCGCTGTGCGGCAACCAGACGTTCGGTCAGGCTGGTGTACAGGCCGCTATCCAGGAAGTTGGTCAGCGAAATATGCTGCGCCTGCGGTACCTGACGCATCGCGCGCTCGGTAAGGTCACGGTGAGTAATGACCAGATCCACATCCGGCGGCAGATTGTTAATGGCGCTGTTGGTGACGGAGATCTGGCTCAGGCCCGCATCCTGTACTTTCTTACGCATTACCCCTGCGCCCATCGCGCTGGAACCCATACCGGCATCGCAAGCCACGATGATTTTACGCACATGGCTCAGGTCGTTGGTCACGTCGCCAGCCGCCAGCGGAGAGGCGCCTTTAGATTCCGCTTTCATGTCATGCATACGACGGGTGGCCGCTTCAATGTCATCTTCTTCTTTCACTTTGCTGGTTTTCAGCAGAATTGCAGAAACCACGAAGGAGACCGCCATTGCCGCCACGATGGCAGCGATGTTAGCAAAGTAAGCGCCTTTTGGCGTCATCGCCAGTACCGCCAGAATGGAGCCAGGAGAAGCCGGAGAAACCAGACCGCCGTTCAGGATGGTCAGGGTGAATACGCCAGTCATACCGCCAAGGATAACGGCCAGGATCAGACGTGGGTTCATCAGCACGTACGGGAAGTAGATCTCATGGATACCGCCCAGGAAGTGGATAATTGCCGCGCCGCCCGCAGACTGTTTAGCGCTGCCGCGACCGAAGAACATGTACGCCAGCAGAACGCCCATCCCCGGACCCGGGTTAGCTTCAATCAGGAAGAAGATGGATTTACCCATCTCATGGGACTGCTGGATACCCAGCGGTGAGAAGATGCCGTGGTTAATCGCGTTATTGAGGAACAGGATTTTCGCCGGTTCAACAAAAATGGACGCCAGCGGCAGCATATCGTGCGCCACCATGAAGTTAACGCCCGCCGCCAGAATTTTGGACAGGACTTCAACCGCCGGACCAATACCGAGGAACGCCAGGATGGCGAGGATCATACCGATAATGCCAGCGGAGAAGTTGTTCACCAGCATCTCAAAACCGGATTTGATCTTACCGTCTACCCAACTGTCGAATTTCTTAATGCAGTAGCCGCCTAATGGACCGGCGATCATTGAGCCGAGGAACATCGGCATATCCGCGCCGACAATAACGCCCATGGTAGTGATAGCGCCCACCACGCCGCCGCGTTCGCCGCCAACCAGACGACCGCCGGTATAACCGATGAGCAGCGGCAGCAGGTAGGTGATCATCGGACCAACCAGTTTCGCCAGCGTTTCGTTAGGCAACCACCCTGTTGGAATAAATAATGCGGTGATAATACCCCACGCGATAAACGCGCCGATATTAGGCATCACCATATTGCTGAGGAATCGACCAAAGCTTTGCACTTTGATCTTAATATCGGATGACATAAAAACACCCCTTCTTATGTTGCTGTCGCGCAGGCTGAAAGCCCGAGGTTTGTTAATGTAGCGGCAGAGGTAGCCGGACCCTGTAGTGTAGATACTGCGCAATCTGGCACTGAATCGTTCAACTGTCCAGACAGGGACAATTTATGTGATTTGTGTCACATAAATATAGGGGGTAGAGAGGTAATTGATGTGATATTGATCACAAAGTGGCTGTGTAAAAAAACAACGAATCTAATTTTTAGCCCTTAAAAGACCATTTTATGTGAGATATTTCACATTTTTATTTTGGTGTTTTGTTGAATTTTTGTGATCCTCTTCACAAGAAATTTTAAGCCCGGGTAACGCCAATACGATCCGGCAAACATTTTGTCGCGAGCCCTCTCACGTTATGTCATTCAGCAACCTCCTTTTGTGTCTCTTTTCGTCTTATTTGAGCCATACTATGATTTTTACTGGTTGGCAAAAAGGACACGGCATGAAACTCATCGGTAGCTACACCAGCCCTTTTGTGCGCAAAATCTCTGTTCTGCTGCTCGAAAAAGGCATTACCTTCGAATTTATTAATGAACTACCCTACGAGGCGGATAACGGCGTGGCGCAATACAACCCTCTGGGTAAGGTGCCAGCGCTGGTGACGGAGAAAGGGGAGTACTGGTTCGATTCGCCGATCATCGCGGAATATATTGAGCTGCTGGATATCGCGCCAGCGATGCTCCCGCGTGACCCGATGGCAGCGCTTAAAGTTCGCCAGCTTGAAGCGTTGGCTGACGGCATTATGGATGCAGCGTTGGTTTCTGTACGCGAACAGGCGCGTCCGGCGGCGCAACAATCGGAAACGGAACTGCTGCGCCAGCGGGAAAAAATCAACCGCAGCCTGGATATGCTCGAAAGTTATCTGAGCGACGGGACGCTAAAAACGGATACGGTCAATCTGGCGACTATCGCGATTGCCTGTGCGGTAGGCTATCTCAACTTCCGCCGGGTCGCGCCTGGCTGGTGTGTTAGCCGCCCCCACCTGGTCAAACTGGTCGAAACGCTTTTTCAACGCGAAAGCTTTGCCCGCACCGAAGCGCCAAAGGCTTGACGCGCATTATGTCCGCCTGAGCAAACTCACGTTACAATCCCCCTTATGTCGATATCCCTCTCCCGCCAGGAGAGGGCCACCAACAGCCAGGCATTTTCATGACAAGCGAAACGCGTACACTCTACAGCCAGCTTCCTGCTATCGATCGCTTATTGCACGATAGCGCTTTTCTTTCTCTGCGCGATCGGTATGGCCATACCCAGGTGGTTGATCTGCTTAGGCGGATGCTTGACGACGCGCGCGACGTCATCCGGAATACGCAAACGCTTCCCGACTGGTACGCAGACTGGGCGCAAGAGGCGAAACTCCGGCTGGAAAATGCGGCGCAAAGCGCGCTGCGCCCGGTGATTAACCTGACGGGGACGGTGCTGCACACCAACCTTGGCCGCGCATTGCAGGCGCAAGAAGCGATTGAGGCGGTAACGCAGGCGATGCGCGCGCCGGTGACGCTGGAATACGATTTAGATGGCGCCGGGCGGGGGCATCGCGACCGGGCGTTGGCGACGCTGTTATGCCGAATCACCGGGGCGGAGGACGCCTGTATCGTCAATAACAATGCGGCGGCGGTATTGCTAATGCTGGCGGCGACCGCCAGCGGCAAAGAGGTGGTGGTTTCGCGTGGCGAGCTGGTCGAAATCGGCGGCGCGTTTCGTATTCCGGATGTTATGCGCCAGGCGGGCTGTACGCTGCATGAAGTGGGCACCACCAACCGGACGCACGCGAAAGATTACCGTCAGGCGGTAAATGAAAATACCGGGCTGTTGATGAAGGTGCATACCAGTAATTACAGCATTGAGGGCTTTACCAAAACGGTAGAGGAAGCGGAACTGGCGGAAATTGGGCGAGAGCTGGATATTCCGGTGGTGGCGGATCTGGGCAGCGGTTCGCTGGTGGATTTAAGTCAATATGGCTTACCCAAAGAGCCGATGCCGCAGCAGCTCATTGCCGCAGGCGTCAGCCTGGTAAGCTTCTCCGGCGATAAGTTGCTGGGCGGGCCGCAGGCCGGGATCATCGTCGGCAAAAAAGCGATGATTGCCCAACTGCAAAGCCATCCGCTGAAACGCGCTCTGCGCGCCGATAAAATGACACTGGCGGCGCTGGAGGCAACGTTACGTCTGTATCTGCACCCGGAAGCGTTGGCGGAGAAATTACCCACCCTGCGTCTGTTAACCCGCAGTGAAGCGTCGATTCGCGAGCAAGCGCAGCGGTTACAGGCGCGGCTGGCGGCACGTTACGGCGATGAATTTGCGCTGGAGGTTAAACCCTGCCTGTCGCAAATCGGCAGCGGTTCATTACCGGTAGACCGCCTTCCCAGCGCCGCCATGACCTTTACCCCGCACGACGGGCGCGGTAGTCGGCTGGAGGCGCTGGCGGCCCGCTGGCGCATGCTGCCTGTACCGGTCATTGGCCGAATTTATGATGGCCGTTTATGGCTGGATATGCGCTGTCTTGAAGACGAAAGCCGGTTTATGGAGATGATGCTGAAATGATTATTGCAACTGCCGGACACGTAGACCACGGTAAAACGACGTTGCTCCAGGCGATTACCGGAGTCAATGCCGATCGCCTGCCGGAAGAGAAAAAACGCGGGATGACTATCGATCTGGGCTACGCCTATTGGCCGCAGCCGGATGGTCGTGTGCTGGGCTTTATCGATGTGCCTGGGCATGAAAAATTCCTCTCTAACATGCTGGCGGGCGTAGGCGGTATCGATCACGCTTTGCTGGTGGTCGCCTGTGATGACGGCGTTATGGCGCAAACGCGCGAGCATTTACAGATCCTGCAACTGACGGGCAATCTCCAGCTCACCGTCGCGCTGACCAAAGCCGATCGCGTGGATGAGGCGCGTATCGGTGAAGTACGTGAAGAGGTACTGGCGGCGCTCGACAACTATGGCTTCGCCGATATCGTTTTATTTGTCACCGCTGCCAATGAAGGGCGCGGTATTGCAGAACTTCGCGCTCATTTACTGCAGCTTCCTGCACGTTCGCACGCCGCGCAGCATCGTTTCCGTCTGGCTATCGACCGTGCGTTTACGGTGAAAGGGGCGGGACTGGTGGTGACCGGAACGGCGCTGAGCGGAGAGGTAAACGTGGGCGATACGCTATGGTTGACCGGCGTTAATACGCCGATGCGCGTACGAAGTCTACACGCGCAAAATCAGCCCACCGACCATGCGTATGCCGGGCAACGTATTGCGCTCAATATTGCGGGCGATGCGGAGAAGGAGCAGCTTAACCGCGGCGACTGGCTGCTTTCGGATGCGCCGGTGGGGGAGGCTTTTTCCCGGGTGATCGTTTCTCTGGCGCTTCATGCGCCGCTTTCCCAATGGCAGCCGCTACATATTCACCATGCCGCCAGCCATGTGACCGGTCGCGTCTCTTTGCTGGAAGGCGGGCTGGCCGAGCTGATCTTTGATACGCCGTTGTGGCTGGCCGATAATGACAGACTGGTGCTGCGTGATATTTCCGCACGCGCCACCCTTGCCGGCGCACGCGTGGTGACGCTTAAGGCGCCGCGTCGCGGTAAACGTAAGCCAGATTATTTGCACTGGCTTTCAACGCTTGCCGCCGCGCAGGACGATAGCGCGGCGTTGGCCATTCATCTGGAACGCGGCGCCGTCAACCTGCCGGATTTCGGTTGGGCGCGTCAGCTTAATCCTCTCGGTATGCGTCAGCTTATTGAGCAACATGGTTTTATCCAGGCCGGAGACAATCTGTTAAGCGCGCCCGTCGCCGCCCGCTGGCAGCGTAAGATTCTTGATACGCTGGCGACCTACCACGAACAGCACCGCGATGAACCGGGGCCGGGACGTGAGCGTTTACGCCGCATGGCCCTGCCAATGGAAGATGAAGCGCTGGTCCTGATGCTGATCGAGCGGATGCGCGACGACGGCCTGATTCATAGCCATCACGGTTGGTTGCATCTGCCGGATCATAAAGCAGGATTTAGCGATGAGCAGCAGGCCGTCTGGCAAAAAGTTGAACCGCTATTTGGCGATGAGCCCTGGTGGGTACGCGATCTGGCGAAAGAGACCGGAACGGAAGAACAATTGATGCGGCTGGTGCTGCGGCAGGCGGCACAGCAAGGCATCATTACTGCGATCGTAAAAGATCGGTACTATCGTAACGATCGGATAGTCGCTTTCGCCAATATGATCCGCGAGCTGGATCAAGAGAGAGGATCAACGTGTGCGGCGGATTTTCGCGACAGGCTGAATGTAGGGCGGAAACTGGCCATTCAGATCCTTGAATATTTTGACCGGATTGGATTTACACGACGTCGTGGGAATGATCATTTATTACGTGATGCGTTATTATTTCCGCAAAAAGAATGAAATGGTTAAATTAAATAACAAATGAAGCAATACAATTATTGCGTTGCTTTTTATTTTTCTGGCTTCTTAAAATAGCCAGCGTGAACCTGTTATCAGAATAGTTTTGCCCATATTCTTTGCGCCTTAGTCAGGCGACTCACGATGAGATTGTGGAAATTTATCGCGCGGCGATGTAACGCCTTTGCCCGGTGGCGCGGACGCTTACCGGGCCTGCGTAGACGATGCAGGCCGGATAAGGCGTAACTCGTTAGCTTCGGGCGAGCTGTTGCTGCGCCAGCCAGACGGCGCCCAGCCTGCCCGCCTGATTTCCCAGTTGGCAGGGCTGAATCGGCACCTGGAGCGCCTCCCACATTTCAAATGTTTCAAGATGCCGCGTCAGGAGCGGGTAGAGCTTTTCCTGTTCGCTTATTCCTCCGCCGATCAGCACCACGCCCGGATCAAACATAGAGATCACGCTGTAAACGCCGCGTGACAGATAACGCGCCCAGTCATTGACCGCCTCACGCAGATGAACATCGGTCGCCATTTGTTCGAAGATCACATCCGCAGGCGGCATCTCTTCGGCAGGCAGCGCCAGCGCCTGGCGGCACGACGCCATTAATCCGCTGGTTGACGCGATTTTATGCATACTTTCGCCATTATTCCCGACCGGCATGACGCCGAATTCACCGGCGTGGAAATGTGCGCCGCGATACAGTTCTCGTCCGACGATAATACCGCCGCCAATGCCGGTTCCAATGGTGATACAGACCAGATTGTCATAATGCTGCCCGGCGCCTCGCCACATTTCGCCCAGCGCCGCGCAGTTCGCGTCGTTCTCCACGACCAGCGGCAGATCGGTCAGCCCGCTGAACAACTCCATCAGGTTGACGTCATCCAGGTAAGCCAGCGCGCCCGCTTTTGCCGCATGACCGTTATGGGGATTAATATGGCCGGGGAAACTGACCCCGATTGCCGCAATGTCATAGTCCTGTTGGCAACGCGCCACCACATCCTGCCATTTGCGGGTAAACGTGGAGGCGTCCTCTGGCGTATCGAATTGATGATGGGTTAATTCTTCGCCGTCACTGTTAATCACGCCATATTTGACGTGAGTTCCTCCCACATCAATACCGATATATTGCTGCATAGTGTTCTCCGTACGTTAAACAGGCACCTGTTTAGTATGGCTAAAACCAGACGGAGAAACGTAAAGGAAAGTAATTCGTGATTGCTGTCGTAAAGCGGAAAACCATTGGCGAAAAATTCACCAGTACCGTCTACCCTTGTGGAGTACCTTTACAATAAGGAGTTGGTCATGACGAACAATCCCCCTTCAACACGTATTCAGCCAGGTGAATACGGGTACCCACTGAAATTAAAAGCCCGCTATGACAATTTTATTGGCGGTGACTGGGTTGCGCCCGCCGACGGCGAATATTATCAAAACCTGACGCCAGTGACCGGCCAGCCGCTATGTGAAGTCGCTTCCTCCGGTAAAAAAGATATCGATTTAGCGCTCGACGCCGCGCATAAGGCGAAAGATAAGTGGGCGCATACGTCAGTACAAGACCGTGCCGCTATCTTGTTTAAGATCGCCGATCGGATGGAACAAAACCTCGAACTGTTGGCGACAGCGGAAACCTGGGATAACGGTAAACCGATTCGTGAAACCAGCGCCGCCGACGTACCGCTGGCGATCGATCATTTCCGCTATTTCGCCTCCTGTATACGTGCGCAGGAGGGCGGGATCAGCGAAGTTGATAGCGAAACCGTGGCCTACCATTTTCACGAACCGCTTGGCGTCGTGGGACAGATAATCCCGTGGAACTTTCCGTTGTTGATGGCAAGCTGGAAAATGGCGCCAGCGCTGGCGGCGGGTAACTGCGTAGTGCTTAAACCGGCACGCCTGACGCCGCTTTCCGTTCTGCTGTTGATGGAAGTCATTGGCGATCTGTTACCGCCGGGCGTCGTCAACGTCGTGAACGGCGCGGGCGGCGAGATCGGCGAATATCTGGCGACCTCGAAACGTATCGCGAAGGTGGCGTTTACCGGTTCGACGGAAGTGGGTCAACAGATCATGCAGTACGCCACGCAGAATATTATTCCAGTGACGCTGGAGTTAGGCGGCAAGTCGCCCAATATCTTCTTCGCCGACGTGATGGATGAGGAAGATGCGTTCTTTGATAAAGCGCTGGAGGGATTTGCCCTGTTTGCCTTTAACCAGGGCGAGGTGTGTACCTGTCCAAGCCGTGCGCTGGTCCAGGAGTCCATCTATGAGCGCTTTATGGAGCGCGCTATTCGCCGGGTAGAGAGCATTCGCAGCGGGAACCCGCTAGATAGCGGTACACAGATGGGGGCGCAGGTCTCCCACGGCCAGCTTGAGACTATCCTCAATTATATCGATATCGGTAAAAAAGAGGGGGCCGATATTCTGACCGGTGGGCGACGCAAGGAACTGGATGGCGAACTTAAAGAGGGCTATTACCTTGAGCCTACCATTCTGTTTGGTAAGAATAATATGCGCGTCTTTCAGGAGGAGATCTTTGGCCCGGTGCTGGCGGTAACCACCTTTAAAACCATGGAGGAGGCGCTGGAAATCGCTAACGATACCCAATACGGCCTAGGCGCTGGCGTCTGGAGCCGCAACGGCAATCTGGCCTATAAGATGGGGCGCGGCATTCAGGCCGGGCGCGTATGGACCAACTGCTATCACGCCTATCCGGCACATGCGGCGTTCGGCGGCTATAAGCAGTCGGGCATCGGGCGCGAAACGCATAAGATGATGCTGGAACACTACCAGCAAACCAAGTGCCTGCTGGTGAGCTATTCCGATAAGCCGCTGGGGCTGTTCTGACGCAAGAGGTAATGCCCGATGGCGCTGCGCTTATCGGGCCTACCGCATTGATATCAGCCTGGTGGTAATGTCTGATGGCACTTCGCTTATCGGGCCTACCGCGTTGATATTAGCCTGGTGGTAATGTCTGATGGCACTTCGCTTATCGGGCCTACCGCGTTGATATTAGCCTGGTGGTCATGTCCGATGGCGCTTCGCTTATCAGGCCTACAAAAATTCATCGCAATATACTGATATTGCAAATCTTGTAGGCCGGATAAGGCGCAGCCGCCATCCGGCACAGTATTACCGCTCGTTAACCCAAATCCGCATTTCGCCCTCGCCACGGTTGGCCCAGCTAAACCACGGAATGAACGTTAGCGTCTGCGGCTGGCGCGATGACGGCGCGTTATCGTAGTGCCACAACGCCTGATGCTGCGCATCTGGGGCGCTTTGCTTCTCGCCTTCAGCCTGAATCAGCATCTTATGCGCAAAAAGCCCTTTGCCCTCAAAGACCCGGAACTCACTCTCTTTCGGTAGCCACAGATTATGCAGTTCTTCGCCGTTATCGGCCTGCTCAAGGCAATAGACCAGCGGCCCGCGCTGAATGGCAACCTTACCGGCGACGTGACGCGCCAGCGGATTGCCATACACGCGGCGAACCGGCATCGGCAGCGTCAGGGTTATCGTATCGCCCTCCTGCCAGGTCCGACGGATATGCAGATAACCTTTGCGAATATCCTGCTCCACTTCCAGCCCGTTGAGCGTCACTTTTGCCTCAGGGCACCAGTCCGGCAGACGTAGCGCCAGCGTGTGACGTACCGGCTGCACAGAGTCGATGGCAATCTTCACCTGCTCATGCCACGGGTAGTTCCCGCTGATTCGCAGTTTGAGCGCGCCATTTTCAACCGGTATTTCCATGCTGTTACCCACGTACATATTGATGTACAGCGCATCCGCACGCGGCGTGTAGATGTAGTGACCAAGGGAGGTGAGCACGCGGGCGATGTTCGGCGGGCAGCAGGCGCAGCCAAACCAGCGCTGGCGAATGGGCTTAACGTGATCGTAAATATGGTTGAATTTTAACGATTTTGGATGCACTTCCAGCGGGTTGACGTAGAAGAAATGCTTGCCATCCAGCGCCATACCGCCGAGGACGGTGTTGTACAGCGCGCGCTCCATCACGTCGGCGTACTGGCTATCGGCTTCCATTTCCAGCATCCGGCGGGCGAACATCATCAGGCCGATTGAAGCGCAGCTTTCCGCATAGACCGAATCATTCGGTAAATCGTAATCGCTGCTAAAGGCTTCGCCACTGCTCTGTGAACCGATGCCTCCGGTGATATACAGCTGACGCTGCGCCATATTTTTCCACAGGCGCAGGCAGTCCTGGCGTTTGCCTTCATCGTTGCTCAGGCGAGCGAGATGCGCCACGCCGGTCATCAGATAGACAAAACGTACCGCGTGACCAATGGCCGTCTGCTGCTGCGAAATTGGCAGATGCGCCTGGCTGTAGGCTTTGTCTTTGACCATCCACGCCGGGCCGTAGGTATGCCAGTAAGAGGTTTGGCCGCGTTTTTCGTACTCTTCGTCGTAGAAGTGCGGTTGGGCGCCGCGCTGCCCGATAAAGTAGCTTGCCAGCGTCATATAGCGCGGCTGCTCTGTTACCTCATACAGACGCATCAGCGCCAGCTCAATTTCCGGGTGGCCCGGATAGCCGTGCAGCTGATTTTCGCCAGGGCCGAAAGTGCTGTCGATATGATCGGCCAGGCGACAAACGACGTCTAGCAGCCGACGCTTGCCGGTGGCCTGAAAGAAGGCGACGCCCGCTTCAATCAGGTGCCCGGCGCAATAAAGCTCGTGGCACTCCGCCAGGTTGCTCCAGCGTTCTTGCGGGGCTTTTGCCGTAAAGTACGTATTGAGATAGCCATCGTCACACTGCGCGGCGGCCACCAGTTCAATCACCTCATCGGCGGTTTTCTCAAGCGCGGGATCGGGCTTCTGGCACAGTGACCAGGCAACCGCTTCCAGCCATTTCGCAACGTCGCTGTCCTGAAAGACCATGCCGTAAAAGTCGCCCGTCTGCTGGCCTGCGGCAATGCGGAAATTCTCAATGGCATGGCTGGGTTCAGCCTCTGGAATACGATCGTTTAACGCATCCCACTGGTAAGGAATAACCACATCGCGAACCAGTTGTTGATACTGTCCGAGGAACGGATCGCTGACCGTCAGTTTATGCAGATCGACTTCCAGTACGTTCATTTCGTGCTCCTTAAGGTTGTAGAGGTCATAGATATTCCTCGCTGACGGAGTATTTTATGGCAGTAATTTTTATTTTCGCGTTATGACCTGATTCATTTTGCCCGGATAGCGGTGAGCGACAAGGCGATAAAAGAGTAAAAAAAGATGACGATTCCGACCCGTATTTAAAAATGTGAGATGGATCGAGTGAAATGACTATTTTTAGTTAATAATCAAAAGGTAATATGAAATACGGTGCTGAATGAGCGGGAAATGACATATTAATGCTCGAATTATCCATAACATTACCGATTAAAGTCCAAAACGGCGGATTATTTATTTCTCGCGGCATTGGGCGTCATCCTGCCAGGCGTCTGCAATCGTGGGAAATTATATTTGTGGAAAAAGGCTGCCTGAAAATTCAGGAAGAAGAATGTGTTTTCTGTGTCGACGCCGGGGAAAGCCTGTTGCTTTGGCCGCATCGCCGCCATATTGGCGTTGAGGAGTTTCCCGCCGATCTTAAATTTTACTGGCTCCATTTTGAGGTCAAAGCGCCGGACAGCGACCCGCGCTGGCTGACGCATCTTTCCGTGCCGCAGCATACCCAGGTTGCCGATCCGCAGGCGCTGATTGCGCTTTTTCGCCAGTTTATGAACGAGCAGGAAAAGCACCAGCGCAGCCCGGCGCTGGAGTTCATCGTGCTGCTGATTTTGCAGCAGCTCACCGTTGACGCCCGGCAGAATGAAAACGCCGAGGCCGCTGGCGTGTCGCTGGCCTGGAAAGTACAGCAGCTGATTCGAACGCACTATCACCTGCCGCTTTCCAGCGCGGTTCTGGCGAAAGAACTGCATTGCAATGTGGATTATCTGGGACGCGTTTATCGGCGGGTATTTCACCTTACGCTAACGGAAGCCATCCACCGCCAGCGGGTGCGCGAGGCGGAAAAGTTGCTGATTAGCGACGCGCGTTCGTTAAAAGAGGTGGCGGAGCGGTGCGGTTTTAATGACGTTGGTTACTTTCGCCAGATCTTCCGCAAGCACACCGGCCTGACGCCTACCGCCTGGAAGCGACGCTACAGTAAGGAACACGTTAATTCTTGAGTATAATCTTTGGCCCTCTGACAACGCGGTTGCAAACTGAATGCGCCGATGGCGCTTTGCTTATCGGGCCTACAAGAGTTCATCACAACGTATTGATATTGCAAATCTTGTAGGTCGGATAAGGCGCAGCCGCCATCCGACACAGGCTGTGGCTGCCGGCATTACTGCCCGTAATAGGCATTCGCGCCGTGTTTACGCAGATAGTGTTTATCGAGCAGTTCAGGCTGCATATCCGGCAACTGCGGGGCCAGCTGGCGCGAGAACAGCCCCATATAGGCGCACTCCTCAAGCACCACGGCGTTGTGGACGGCATCGGCGGCATTTTTACCCCAGGCAAACGGGCCGTGCGAATGAACCAATACCGCCGGGATTTGCGCCGGATCCAGACCGCGCTCTTCAAAGGTTTTAATAATCACCTCGCCGGTCTGATACTCGTACTCGCCGTTAATTTCCTCAACGGTCATCAGTCGGGTACAGGGGATTGCGCCATAGAAATAGTCGGCGTGGGTGGTGCCCCAGGCGGGCAGATCGAGCCCGGCCTGCGACCAGATCGTCGCATGGCGGGAATGGGTATGCACGATCCCACCGATCTGTGGATAGCGGCGATAGAGCGCCAGATGGGTCGCGGTATCGGACGACGGTTTTTTGTTGCCTTCAACGACCTTACCGCTGGCGATCTCTACCACCACCATATCGTTGGCGGTCATCACCTCATATTCGACGCCGGAAGGCTTAATGACCATCAGCTTGCGCGTCTCATCGACCGCGCTGACGTTGCCCCAGGTAAAGGTGACCAGCCCGTGCGCCGGAAGCGCCAGGTTGGCCGCCAGCACCTCGGCTTTCAGTTGCTCTAACATGTGAAACCTCCTTCCTGCATCCGTGATTCAATCCAGCGGCGGGCCTGGATAATTTCCAGCACCGGCTCACTGGCTTTCTCTGTCCACATCTCAATCAGAAATGAACCGCGATAATTCAGCTCATGCAGCGTTTTGAAGATGCCAACAAAATCAACGCATCCTTCGCCAAACGGCACGTCGCGGAACTGGCCGGGGCTGTCACCGGTCACCGGCAGCGTGTCTTTCAGGTGGATAGCGGCGATACGGTTGATACCCAGCTTCAGCTCGGCGGTCACGTCGTTCCCCCAGGCGCTGAGGTTGCCGACGTCCGGGTAGACGGTGAACCACGGTGACGAAAGCATCTCGTCCCACTTTTTCCACTTGCTGATGGAGTTCATAAACGCGGTATCCATGATCTCCACCGCCAGCATCACCTGCGCAGCCGCAGCCTGTTCTACCGCCCACGCCAGCCCTTCGGCGAAACGTTGCCGGGTGCCTTCGTCGTGCTCTTCGTAATAGACGTCGTAACCCGCCAACTGGATGGTGCGGATCCCCAGATCGCGCGCCAGACGGATGGCTTTGGTCATGATTTCACGCGCCCGCTCGCGTACCACTTCGTCGCGGCTGCCAAAAGGGAATCGACGATGGGCGGAGAGGCACATCGACGGGATGGCGACGCCGCTTTCCAGCATCGCGCTCACCAGCGATGCGCGTTGGGCTGGTGCCCACTCCAGGCGTGAGAGACGTTCGTCGGTTTCATCCACTGACATCTCAACAAAATCAAAACCGCAGCTTTTTGCCAGCACCAGCCGCTCCGGCCAACTGAGGTCTTTCGCCAGCGCTTTCTCGTAAATACCTAATGGATGATTACGCATGCTTTTCTCCCCAAATGGCGTCAATTTGGGCGTGGAATTCGGCGGCGACCTGCGCCGGATGGGCGGCACCTGCCAGCGCACGTCCGGCGATAAATGCCTTAACGTTAATGTCGCGGAACAGCGGCAGATCCGCTGGGGTAATGCCACCGGTAATTGACAGCTCAAGGCCGATGTCGGACAACGCCTTCATACGCGCCAGATCCGCTTCGCCCCACTGCTGCCCGCTGGCCTGCGCATCGCGTCCGCGGTGGTAAATCGCCTGACGCACGCCGGTGCGGTACCAGTCTCGGGCGTCGTCCAGCGTCCAGTTGCCGAACAGCTCCATTTGAATTTCACCGCCACAGGACTGGGCGACGGCATGGCCTTTCTCGACGGTCGCGAGCGGCGCGGCGCAGATGATAGTCATCCAGTTAGCGCCAGCGCCAAAAGCCTGCTGCGCCAGGGTTTCACCGGCATCGGCCACTTTCCAGTCGGCGACGATGATTTTTTCCGGGCACTGCGCTCGCAGGGCTTTCACCGCGCTAAGGCCTTCGGTTAAACAAAGGATGGTTCCGGCCTCAACGATATCGACATGATCCTGTAGCAGGGCGACATCGCGTTGGGCTGCTTCCAGACTGGTATGGTCGAGCGCCAGTTGCAGTAATGGTCGGCTCATAATGCGTGCTCCTTAATACGGGCGTGATAGCCCTGTAGTGCGGTAATCAAATCCTGGTATTGGCGGTATTTGCGCTGGTAGAGGGCGTGCGCGGTCATGTCCGGCAGCAGCGTGCGCACCGGGTGCCGGAGGTCGCGTTGGGCATCGCTGAAATCGCGATAAACGCCGGTGCCGACGCGGGCAGCCAGCGCCGCGCCGAAGCAGCCGGTCTCCTCCACCTGCGGCAGCTCAATGCGTAAACCGCTGACGTCCGCCAGCATCTGCATCCAGACGTCGGAGTGGGCCGGGCCGCCGGTAACGCGCAGGGCGCAAACGTCGGTAAAACGTTCACGCATGCGGTTGAGGTGGGTCATATGGCTGAAGACCACGCCTTCATAAATCGCCTGCAGCAGGTGCGCGCGGGTGTGCAGCGCCTGCATGCCGTAAAAACCGCAGGTCATCTCCAGTCCGGCATTGCTGCCGTAGAGAAACGGCAGAAAAAAGAGGTCGCTACCGGCTTTCGGCAGGCTGGCGACCGCCTGGTTGATCTCGTCAAAAGAGAGGTCGCCCCACTGGGCGGTGAACCATTCAAGGTTGCCGGAAGAGGTCGGGCTGGCTTCGTGAACGATATACTGCCCGTCATTGACGTAGCGGCCATAGACGTAAGGGTGGGCCTCATGGTCGCGCAGACCGTGAGCGATGCCGCTGGTGACGGCCCAGGTACCCATCACCGCATTGAGGGTCGATTCATCCTCAATACCGGCGCAAAGGGCGGTGGAAACCACATCAAACAGGCCGCCGACGACGGGGGTACCCGCCGCCAGACCGGTTATGGCGGCCGCCTGAGCGGTGATCTCCCCGCATATTTCTGCTGAACCCACCACGGGGGGCAGCGCGCTGTCGATTTCACTGATGCCCAGCCACTCGGTCAGACGCGGGTCGTACTGGCCCGTCGCCATGTTGTAGAGGTTGGACTCGGAGATGTTGCTCTCCTCACAGCCTTTCACGCCGGTTAAGCACCAGCGCAGATAGTCATGCGTCATCATGACGCAGCCTATCTGCGCGTAGCGCTGCGGCTCATTCTCTTTTACCCAGCGTAAAAGGGAGACTGGATGCCCGGTCCACAGGGTTTGCCGGGTCAGCGGGTAGAGTTTTTGCGGAACCGCTTCTTTTTTCCAGCGCTGGACAATTTCCATGGCGCGACGGTCGGAAGAGAGTATCGCTTTACCTAATGGCCGATCGCTTTTATCTAACAGAAACAGGCCCTTTCCTTGGGCTGAAATACCCAGACCACGGATTTGTGAACCGTTCACCCCCGTGTGCGCCAGCAGTTTGCTGATGACCGAGGCGCACTGTTGCCACAGCTCGGTCATATCGCGTTCAACCCAGCCTGGCTGCGGGCTTAAAGCGTGCAGCGGCAGGCGTTGCACCGCTACTTCCCGGCCTGCGCCATCGTACAACCCGGCTTTTAGCCAACTCCCACCACAATCTAACCCCAGCCAGTAGTTGCTCATGACTTATTGCACCTCGTCCACGGCTTTCAGGAGATCGGCGCCCTGCGGGTTGTCTTTCAGGAACATATCGCGCACCTGGCTGCCCAGCGCATCGCTGAAGGCTTTACGGTCGATGTCGGTCAGGACTTCAACTCCGGCTTCTTTCATGCCATCGATAATTTTTTGCTGATCTTCGGCGACCAGTTTGCGCTGATAGTCACCCGCTTCTTTGGCGGAACTCAGCAGTGCCTCCTGGAACTGCGGGCTTAAAGCGTCGAATTTGGCTTTATTGATCACCAGCAGCAGAGGCGAATAGGCGTGATGAGTGAGGGAGAGATATTTCTGTACCTCATAGAATTTCGCTGACCACACGACGTTGATAGGGTGTTCCTGGGCATCAATCGTACGGGTTTCGAGGCCGGTATAGACTTCGGAGAACGGCATCGGAATAGGGTTCGCGCCGAAGATTTTAAAGGCCGCGATATTCATTGGGCTGTTGTTAGTGCGGATTTTTAAGCCTTTCAAATCGCCCGGCGTTTTTACCGGCGCGCGGGAGTTGGTGACGTCGCGCCAGCCGTTTTCCCAGTAGGCGAGGACTTTTAACCCTTTTGAATCGAGTGATTTTTTCAGTTCATCGCCGACTTTGCCGTCGAGCGTTTTATGCGCATGCGCGGTATCGCGAAACAGGAAGGGGACATCAAGTAAGTTGAATACAGGGGCCAGGCCGGTGAAATTGTTCGAACCGGACATTTCCATATCAATGGTTCCGCCGCGCACCCCGCTGATCATTGCCTGGGCGTTACCTAATGTGCTGTCAGGAAAGAGTTTTAGCGTTAATTCGCCGTTAGTTTTTTCTTTTAATAGTTCGTTAAATTTTTTCGCGGCAATATGTTGGGAGTCAGTTTGCGGTGTTTCATAACCAAAACGTAAAGATTGCGCCGCCAGAGACGACACGCTGAAAACCGTCAGACCAGCTATCAATAATGAACGAGCAATAACGTGTAATTTCATAATATTATCCTTTAATTAATCCATTTAAGCGGTGTGATAATTAGCTCGGGAATAAAAATAAATAAAACCAGCAGCGACATCAGTACGACAACGTAAGGGAATACGCCTCTTACCGCGTCATCAAATTTCAATTTTGCTACCCCGGAAATAACGTTGAGGACGTTGCCAACGGGCGGTGTGATTAATCCAATAGAGCAGTTAATAATGAACATGACGCCGAAATAAATCGGATCAATATTGGCTTCTTTAACTAATGGCAATAATACAGGGGTAAGAATTAACACCGTTGGCGTTAAATCCATCACCATACCGACGACCATAATTGAGATCATAATGACGATAAATAAGAGTCGCGGAGAGTCGACCAGCGGCTGCAGCAAATCTGACACCATCATGGGTAATTCCGCGATCGTAATCAGCCAGGCGGATACCTGGGCCGCGGCCACCAGAAACATGACGACTGACGTCGTTTTGGCGGCATTGACCAGCACGTGGTAGAGACTGGAAAACGTTAATTCCCGATAGATAACCACGGCGACAAAGAGGGCGTAAAAGGCGGCAACCGCCCCTGCCTCCGTTGGCGTGAAAAGTCCGGAACGGAAGCCGCCGATAATAATCACCGGTAAAAACAGCGCCCAGATACCTGAAACCAATGATTGCCAGATTTCACGCGGTGTTGCTTTAGGCTGAGAAGGGAGATTTAATCGCCCGGCCTGCCACCACCAGGTGAGCATAAGCGCCGCGCCCATCATGATGCCCGGTGCGATCCCGGCCATAAACAGCTTGCTGATCGACAAGCCGCTGGAAACGCCGAAGATAATAAAAGGAATCGAGGGCGGAATAATTGGCGCAATGATCCCGCCGGAAGCGATTAACCCAACGGAGCGGTTGATCGGATAGTTTGCGGAGCGCATCATCGGCACCAGCAGCGCGGCGACCGCAGCGGTATCTGCTACCGCAGAGCCGGAAAGGCTGGCCATAATCATTGCCGCAATAACGCCCACGTAGCCCAGGCCGCCGGGCTTATGGCCGACCAGCTTCATCGGCAGGTCGACGATTCGCTTTGACAGGCCGCCCGCGTTCATGATTTCACCGGCCAAAACAAAAAAGGGAATGGCCAGCAGGGAGAAGCTGTCCGCGCCGTTAACCAAAGTTTGCGCCATAATCTGCACGTCAAACATATCCAGGTATGCCATCAGAGCAGCGCCGCAAAGCAGCAGCGACCAGGCGATGGGTAAACCTATCGCGATCCCGCCGAGCAGGCAGCAGAGAAATATCACCACGGCCATGATTAGGCTCCTTGCTGTGGTTGTTGAAAGGAATCGTTACGCGTTATTAAGTGATAAAGCCGACGCAGCTCGATTAACGCGATGGCAACGCTTGTGGGCAGACAGGCGATATACATCAGGCCGATCGGTAAACCGAGGATTGGCGAGTGATCGCTCCAGTCCTGCAACGCTTTTTGCAGGCTGCCCCAGCCTAATGCGATGCATAACAATAAAATCAGTGAATGCGTCAGCAGCGAGAGACGACGCTGATTCGCTGGCGAAAGTTTTTCCACCACAAAAGTGACCTGAACGTGAGCGTTATCCATAAATGCAACGATGGCGCCAATAAACGTCAGCCATACAAATAGATAACGTGATAGTTCATCTACCGACAAAATACTGCTCTCAAAACCGTAACGTAAAATAACGTTAATAAATACAATGCAGGAAAGTACGGCAATTAATACCGCAAGTATGCCCTCAAGTACCCGCTTCATAACGACTCCATCAGGTTATAGAAACTTATCTCTTTCGATGCTGAATAGTGGAACTTAATTTCTTATGTTTGGTTTTTATTAGGTCGGCGCAACGTTGAGTTGCAGGCCGAGAATTAAGGTGATGATGTTTAATTCAGGTTAGCGGCGTGTGGCCTTTTTCATTATGTTAATACCATCGCGTAATATATTTATGCGGTGATTAATATCGGCGCTGGCATTGATTTCCAACAATTTAATACCGGTAAACTGCAACAGTTCGGGAGCTGCGGCGGTAATCAGTTCTTGAACATGTTTCTCCGTCATCAGGCTTTGTGGACAGAAAGGTGCAAACGGAGCATGGAGGTCCTGCCATTCGCCGTATTCTCCATCCAGCGTTGTACCGGAGAACATCAGCGCCCCGAGTTTTCCAGCCTGTTTGGCCTGCTGCGTGTGGAGCAGTGGTAGAGAGGTATCCCGCCCTTCAATAGCCGAGCGCGCCCAGTTAATACAGACGCTTATGTCATAGTCGGCAATAGTTTCCAGTACGTTTACCAACGGTAAGAATCCTTTGCGCGGTGCGGGGCCGGTCATCGCGTCGCAGTGTTCAAGCACCAGGTCGCAGGACCAGTCCCAGTTGGCAATCTCTTTTAATGAGCGCGCAAAGGCGTCGGTTGCCTGCGCCACGTTCGGATTGCCCGCCAGAGGAGCGGCATGAAGCTCAAGGGCTATGACTTTGCCGGTATTGTTCCCATTGATTTTATTGATCTTCTGATAAAGATGACGGTAGTATTCCACGCAGGCTTTACGCTGTTCCTCGTCACTGGACGCTAATCCAAAACCGCCGTTTTCGCTACGGCGGCGCATGGTTTCCATTATCGCGGTGACCACGATTTGCCAGTTTCCCGGTGTATGGCGCAATAACCACTCGTCGCCGAGCGGGTGAAGATGTTCAAGACAAGGCTGCTCCAGCCCCCGGATATCCGGAGTATCAGAGAGTTGCCGCCAGAATTCCGTCTCTTCCTCTTCACTCTTCTGGTGAAATGAGGGTGCACAAGGGTACGCACCGATAATATAACCGGTATTATTTTTCATTTTGTGCTCCAGTAAACTCTATTTTATAAAACGTCTATGGCGACTTTTACGACTATTTTCCGTATCGGCGTAGCAATGCTTTTATTACAACCTGGACGATGAACATCCTGCGGGAAAAACAGGGCATAACTTCCCGGTATCATTTCAATGAATGATTCATGTTCACTGTCGTGATAAAAAATAATATCGCGCTGTTCTAATAATGACTCGCTGATTTGATTATTGCCGGTATCAATGGCAACCCCAATTTTCTCTTCACCCCATGCCAGAAACTGAATATCCAGATAGCGGCGATGGACTTCCGGACGATTTTCAGCAGCATCACGGGTGGTCATATCGATAATCTGCGCGAAGATATTTTTGCCGTCGATTTCCACTACGCCGGGTTCGAGCGTGCGAAAGTCCGTAGTACGCAGGAAATCGAGCGCCTGCTCTATGGCCGACGGTAACCGGCACGGATTAGGCTGCGCGATATGTCCAAAAATCATGATGTGGCTCCTTACAGCGCCTGAATTTTGGCCCAGACGCTGTCGTCAATGGTGATACCGTGACGGCGGTTGTCATCCAGCAGTTTGGTAAATTCGTGGCCGGGCAGCCGAATCGCGACGTTGTCGTCGGCGCGTTCAGCGGTGGTGATGAAATCCATAATCCGCTGCAGTTTGGCATCGCGGGTTGCGCCATCGATCAGCTTATCCACTTCTATGGCGATGAAAATCTGCGAGACGCCATATTCATCGCTGTTTTCCTGTGTCACTTCGGCAACGGAAGAGCCGTTGGAAAGCAGGGTGGCAATCATGTCCAGCACAATCGACAGACCAGATCCTTTCCAGTAACCCATTGGTAAAATGCGGCGATTTTTCTCGATCACGCCCGGTTCTTTGGTCAACTGACCGTTATCGTCGAAACCGCCGTCCACCGGCAGTTCGCGGCCCGCCAGACGGTTAACTTCTAACATCCCGTAGGAGAACATCGACATCGACATATCTACCATCGTGATCGGCGTAGACGGGATGGCGACGATCAGCGGATTGGTACCGATACGGCACTCTTTCGCGCCCCACGGCGGCATGACGGCGATGGAGTTGGTCCAGCAAATGCCGATATAGCCTTTTTCCGCCGCCTGCCAGCCGTAGCTGCCGCCGCGCATCCAGTGGTTAGCATTACGTAACGCCACCAGGCCAATACCATGATCGGAAGCCAGCTCGATGGCCCGGTCCATCATCTTTTTCGCCGTCAGGTTGCCGATAGCGCGCTGAGCATCCCACTGTTCGATGGCGCCGAGGCTGGTAACCCGCTGCGGTTTAGCATCAGGAATAATGTCGCCGTTATCCAGCTGCTGGATGAAGCGGGGAAAGCGGTTCACGCCGTGGGAATAGACACCGGACTCAGTGGTGCGAGCGAACATTTCCGCGCAGGCATCGGCGGTATCTTCCGCAATATTCCGCGACCGCAAGACGCGGTAGAAGGCCCCTTTTAACTCTTCGAAAGCTACTTTCATCCCTGTTCTCCTGGTCGATTGTTAGAAATTTTAGTATGTTTTTTTGTCGATAAATTTCATAATACGAAATGCAGTTCCAAATATATAGATCAAAAATTGACATGGCAACGCCAGAGAAGGTTTTTAAAAACGATTAAAATCATTGGGTTATGTTTTTTATGCTGATATCGTGAACTGCAACACACTTTGAGCTACCATCTGATCGCCCAAGAAAGGAGAGAGTTTTCTGATGAGCCAGAACAACGATAAAGAGAAGCCTGCGGGGAGTCAGAGCCTGTTTCGTGGCCTGATGTTGATAGAAATTTTGAGTAACTACCCGAACGGTTGCCCACTGGCGCACCTGTCGGAGCTGGCGGGGTTGAACAAGAGTACCGTCCATCGTTTGTTGCAGGGGCTTCAATCCTGCGGATACGTGACGCCAGCGCCGGCGGCCGGAAGCTACCGTCTGACGACAAAGTTTATTGCCGTCGGCCAAAAAGCCCTGTCATCGCTGAATATCATCCACGTTGCGGCACCGCACCTTGAGGCGCTCAACCTGGCCACCGGCGAGACGGTGAATTTTTCCAGCCGTGAAGATGATCACGCTATCCTGATTTATAAGCTGGAACCGACCACCGGTATGCTGCGCACGCGTGCCTACATTGGCCAGCATATGCCGCTGTACTGCTCGGCGATGGGGAAAATTTATATGGCGTTTGGTCAGCCGGATTATGTGGCGTCTTACTGGGAAAGCCATAAAGATCAGATCCAGCCGCTGACTCGCAACACCATTACCGATTTACCAGCAATGTACGATGAGCTGGCGCAAATTCGTGAAACCAGCATGGCGATGGACCGCGAAGAAAATGAACTGGGCGTCTCCTGTATTGCTGTGCCTGTGTTTGATATTCACCATCGAGTGCCTTACGCCATTTCTATTTCACTGTCGACGTCACGGCTAAAACAGATCGGCGAGAAAAATCTGCTCAAACCGTTGCGTGAAACCGCACAGGCTATCTCTAATGAGCTGGGATTTACCGTTCGCGAATAAGACAGCTCGCCAGGTTTTATCAGGCATCTGACAAAATTTGTCCGTTTGCGTAGTGGGATCAAAGCGGCGGGGAATGGCTCTCTGGCATTCTGGCGTTTTAACGCAGGGGGAGAACAATGAACCGGTTTATTATGGCGGATGCGTCGGCGTGTATCGGGTGTCGTACCTGCGAGGTCGCCTGCGTAGTGTCGCACCAGGAACAGCAGAATAGCGCGGCGGTGACGACGGCGGACTTTGTGCCGCGTATCCGGGTGATAAAAGAGGATAGCTTCACCACGGCCACGGTCTGCCATCAGTGTGAGGACGCGCCGTGCGCGAATGTCTGCCCGGTACAGGCGATTCGCCGTGATCGGGGGCATATCTTCGTGACGCCATCGCGCTGCATTGGTTGTAAAAGCTGTATGCTGGCTTGCCCATTTGGTGCGATGACCGTGGTGGCGTCCGCGTCAGGCGCGCAGGCGATTAAATGCGATCTTTGCTGGCATCGGGAAGCGGGGCCGGCGTGCGTGGAAGCCTGCCCGACCAGTGCGTTACAGTGCGTTGACGCAGCACACGTGCAGCGCCAGCGCCTCTATTCTCAACCTTTCTGAATGTCGTTCCGGCCTGCATGATGGCCGGAATAGCCGTCAGCCTTCACGCCAGGCGCGTTCAATCTCTTCTGCCAGAATTTTTACGCCCGCCTCGATTTTATCCGGTTCAGGCACGTAGTTCATCCGCATACACTGGTGTGTGTGCGGCCAGGGTTTATCCAGCCCGGGAAAGAAATAGTGGCCCGGCACCATCAGCACGCCGCGCGCTTTCAAGCGTTGATAGAGTAGCTCGGTGGTAATCGGCAGATCTTTAAACCACAGCCACAAAAATATTGCGCCTTCCGGTTTATGAATCAGGCAGCGTTCTTCGGATAAATAGCGACGAATGATCGCGATAGTCTGTTGAACGCGCTGATAGTAGAAAGGTTTGATAACCGTTTCCGACAGCCGCAGCAGATCGTTACGCTTAATCATTTCGCACATCATCGCCGGACCCATGCCGCCGGGCGCAAGGCTGATGATGCCGTTCATGTTGGCAATGGCGGAAATCGTCTTATCATTGGCGATGATAATCCCGCAGCGGGAACCGGGCAGCCCCAGCTTCGAGAGGCTCATGCATAGGATAATATTGGGGTTCCACAGCGGGCGCGCCTCGCTAAAGATAATGCCCGGAAACGGTACGCCGTAAGCGTTATCAATCACCAGTGGGATGTTGTGCTGATTCGCCAGTCTGTCCAGCTTCATCAGCTCTTCGTCGGTGATAACGTTACCGGTTGGGTTGGTCGGGCGCGAGACGCAAATCATCCCCGTTTCTTCGCCGATGTGCAGATGCTCAAAATCGACGTGATACTTAAACTGGCCTTCCGGCAGCAGTTCAATATTCGGGCGCGCCGAAACGAAGAGGTCGTCTTCCAGACCGGAATCCGCATAGCCGATGTATTCCGGCGCAAGCGGGAATAGTACCTTTTTCGTACTGCCGTCGGCGCGACGTCCGGCGAAGAGATTAAATAAGTAGAAAAACGCGCTCTGACTGCCATTTGTCAGCGCAATATTCTGTGGTTCGATATCCCATCCCAGCGTTTCACGTAGCAGTACGGCCAGTGCATTCAGTAGCGCCGTTTTTCCCTGGGGACCGTCATAATTACAAAGCGCATCAGCGGCTTTGCCGCTTTCTACCATATCTGTCAGTAGCGTCTGGAAATAATCCTGCATTGCAGGGATGTGTGCCGGGTTACCGCCGCCAAGCATGATGGCGCCTGGCGTGCGTAAGCCGTCGTTGAGATCCTCCATCAGGCGGGTAATGCCTGAATGGCGGGTAAATTTATCGCCGAAAAGTGAAAATGTCATAACGGGTGATCTATCGAACTGTCTGTCAAAGTGGATAACCATAACGCTACAAATGGCGGGGCGCAAATGGGGGTCAGGCGGTAGTGTTGATGTTTTATGCTACAAATTTTTATCAGGTTAGTTTTTTATTTTGAAGGGGCTACCGGTACGCGAGGAGACCGGTAGCGCCACGATTAGCGGCGGCCCGCCCAGACGACCATCACCGTATCGTCGCCGTACTGGCGTACAAAACCGTACCCGTGTTTTAGCGTCAACGTGGTTTGTTGGCCTGCGCCGATGGCGGGATGTCTGGCGCGGAACTGGCTAATACGCTGCCAGTGCGCGACGGCTGCGGCTGACTTTCCGCTCACGTCCTGCCAGTTCATATCTGAACGGGTGCCTTGCAGCGGGTCGGAGCCGGTGGGGCCGAAGGGACGAGCGGATTCATCGCCGTAAAAGATCTGCACCGCGCCCGGCGAAAGCAGCAGCAGTTCCGCCGCCTTATCACCGCCCTCACGGAAAAGGCGCGTATCATGCGAGGAGAGGTAACTTAATACGTTGAAATCCTGCATTTTATCCGCCATCTGCTGCCAGACTGGCCCCATTTCCGCCAGGCAATCGACCGCTTTCGCCGCCTGCTCCTGATAATCAAAATTGATCATCGCGTCGAAACCATAGCGATAATAATCACTTTTCATGACGCCGTGGCCCCACGCTTCGCCAGTCATCCAGAACGGACTATCATCCAGCGCTTTGTCCGGATTGGCCTGCTTCCATTCATGTAACGCCGCGCTGGCCTGGGTTTTTAGCTGTTGCCAGGCAGGAAGCTCAACGTTTTTGGCGGTATCGACCCGGAACCCGTCAATGCCGTAATCATGCACCCACTGGCTTAACCAGTGAGTCAGATAATCCCGTGGCGTATAGCCTTCAATGAACTTTGCTTTAGTATCGGGTTTGTTGGCATAGAACGCGGGTAGGCCGGAAGGCGTGGCAGATTCCGTTTTTATATCCGGCAGGAAGGCCAGCGACAGGGTTAAATCGTCAAATCCCGGACTGTCGTAGTCGCCAATATCGGTACGAATCCACTTTTTCCCCCACCATTTTTCCCAGGCGGCGCTGTCGCTGAAGTTGATGTAGTCGTTAAAGCTGTGCCAGCTTTGTCCGGCGGCGGGTCGCCAGTTTGTCCAGCGATCGCCGAGAATTTTTTGCCGTTCCGCGCCGGATAAATAGAGCGTGCCAAACTGATACTCCTGCATATCCTCCAGCGTAGCGTAACCGGCATGATTCATTACTACGTCAAATAAAATACGGATGCCGCGCTGGTGCGCGCCGTCGACCAGCGCGCGGAGATCGGCTTCGTTGCCCATATTGGCATCCAGCGTCGTCCAGTCCTGAGTGTAATAGCCGTGATAGGCGTAATGAGGAAAATCGCCTTTTGCTCCGCCGCCGACCCAGCCGTGGATCTGTTCAAACGGCGAGCTTATCCACAAGGCGTTCACGCCTAATTGCTGTAGATAGTCCAGTTGACTCGTCAACCCGCGTAAATCGCCGCCGTGGAAAGTGCCAATCTCTTGCATACCATCCTTATGGCGACCATAGCTGTGGTCGTTGGTTGGCTCGCCATTGCGAAAGCGATCCGTAAGCACAAAATAAACGGTGGCGTTGCGCCAGTTAAAAGGCGCTGATGCATGGGTTTCCGCGCGCTCCAGCAATAAAAGCCCGTGGCTGTCGGCAGGTTGCAGCGTGATTTGCCCGTTTTGGACGGTATCGGTTTGACCACTGTAATAATCGCGCACTACCTTTCCTTCCGGAAAGGTCTGGCGAACATCCAGCGTGAGCGGCGAACCATCCCAGACGGGACACTGACGGGCGAGCTGCGCGGTGCGTTCAGGTTCAGTTTTTATCGATAACAACAGGGTCGGCGTACCGGAGCGGGTATCTACCGTTATCGTATAGTCGCCATCTTTAAACAAACGCCATTGCGGCGGCGCGCCTTCGCAAGGTTTTAACGACAACATTTGGTTGAGTTTTATGGCGCCGGAGGGCTGCCAGCACTGCTGGTCAATATGGAGCGTTAACGCGCGTGTACCTTTTGTTAATGCAGCATGGCTGGTAAAGCGCCCGGTTTCCTGCGTCGAGAACGTCGGAAAACCGGGCGAGGTCCATGATGAGGCGATCGCGATACCGGGTATCAGCGTCAGAGCGAAGGCGGCAAGTTTCATCACGCTATCCTTTGTGGGCAATATTCATCAGCTTGCCTGGTTTTTAGGCGAATGAACTCCTCCTCAGCAGAGAGTCGCGCAGGAGGAGGCGCGAGGGTGAGCGACGAGGCGCAAAAAAACGCCTCTATTTGCGATAAGCACCACATTTTATTGGCATTATTGCTGCCTGTTATCGTTAATAGTTGACATAGTTTCGGATTAAGACTATTCCCTGAGGTGCTTTTTAAGCCTATTTTTGCTAGAATTTGGGGTTCAAACCTTAACTTCGTGAAAAATAAAAGGTGTTGGAATGTATCAATCCGACCAGGAGACCTAATGATATTGACTCCCATGCGACGATATGGGGCAATGATTCTTATGTTACTCACCATCGCATTTTCGGGTGAGGTGCTGGCAAAGACGCACGCAACACAAACGAGTCAAAAGTCCCACATAACTGAGACAAGTTATAAACAGGTTAGCAGTAAACAAGAGTATTCTCGCAATAGTGCAAAGAGCAGTTCACTTCCTGATTTGCGAAAATACCCTTCCGGAACCCCCAGAAAAAAAGCGTTTCTCCGGACCGTTATGCCTTACATCACCAGCCAAAATGCCGCGATTACCGCGGACCGTAATTGGCTGATCTCAAAACAGTACCAGAACCGCTGGTCGCCGTCTGAACGCGCGCGTATGAAAGATATCGCGAAGCGCTATAAAGTGAGCTGGTCCGGCAACACGCGTCGTATTCCGTGGAATACGTTGCTGGAGCGCGTCGACATTATCCCAACCAGCATGGTGGCGACGATGGCGGCGGCGGAAAGCGGCTGGGGAACCTCTAAACTGGCGCGTAGCAACAACAACCTGTTCGGCATGAAGTGTACGAAAGGGCGTTGTACCAATACGCCGGGTAAGGTGAAAGGTTACTCGCAATTCGCGTCGGTTGAGGAGTCGGTGAGCGCGTATGTCGCCAACCTGAACACGCATCCGGCTTATTCCTCTTTCCGCAAGTCGCGCGCCCAACTGCGTAAGGCGGATCAGGAAGTCACCGCCACGGCGATGATTCATAAGCTGAAGGGTTACTCTACCCAGGGGTCGCGCTATAACAACTACTTGTTCGCGATGTACCAGGACAACCAGCGTCTGATCGCCGCGCATATGTAATTCTGTGTGCCGGATGGCGCTACGCTATCCGGCTTACAAGGCGTCTGTAGGCTGGATAAACTACAACAACGCTTCACTATGCTGGTCGCGATACTCCTTAGGCGTAGTGACGTACTCCTTTTTAAACACCGAATAGAAATATTGCAGCGACGGGTAGCCGCACATTTGCGAAATTTCGTTTATCGCCAACGTGGTAGAAATCAACAAACTACGCGCTTTTTCCAGCTTTTCGGCGTGGATCAGCGCATGTATCGTCTCGCCAACTTCTTCCTTAAAACGTTTTTCCAGGTTTGAACGTGAAATCCCAACCGCGTCCAGCACCTGCTCGACTTTAATGCCCTTACAGGCATGGTTACGAATAAAGTGCATCGCCTGGATAACCGCCGGATCGGTCAGGGAGCGATAGTCTGTCGAGCGGCGCGCAATGACGCGCACCGGCGGCACCAGAATGCGCTGTAAAGGCATCTCTTCGCGCGCCAGCAAACGGTGCAGCAGCTTCGCCGCCTGATAACCCATTTGCCGCGCCCCCTGCGCGACGGAGGAAAGCGCCACGCGTGACAGATAACGGGTTAACTCTTCGTTATCAATACCGATAACGCAAAGTTTTTCCGGCACCGGAATATGCAGGTGTTCACAGGCCTGCAATACGTGACGGGCGCGGGCATCCGTTACGGCAATGATGCCGGTTTGCGGCGGCAGCGTCTGAAGCCAGTCGGCGAGGCGATTTTGCGCGTGCTGCCAGTTTTCCGGCGCGGTTTCCAGCCCCTGATAGACTACGCCGCGGTATTTTTCCTCGGCGACCAGCTGGCGAAAGGCGTATTCCCGTTCCGCCGCCCAATGTTTGCGGCTGGAGTCGGGCAAACCGTAAAACGCGAAGCGGTTAACGCCTTTTTCTTTTAAATGCAGGAAAGCGCTTTCAACGAGCGCATGATTATCGGTGGCGATGTAATGAACGGCGGGATAATTTTCAGCAAGATGGTAAGAACCGCCGACCCCGACAATGGGTACGTCGACATCGGCTAATAATTGCGCGATATCGTCATCATCGTAATCGGCAATAACGCCGTCGCCTAACCACTCTTTAATGTTATCGATACGGGCACGGAAATCTTCCTCAATAAATATATCCCATTCGGATTGCGAGGCTTGTAAATATTCACCCACCCCCTCCACTACCTGACGGTCATAGGCTTTATTCGCGTTAAATAACAGAGTGATACGGTGACGTTTATCAAACATGAGGATATATCCTGCAAAAGTGAACCTGGACTCATGGATACTATCAAAACGGCTGACATAACGGTCTGGCGAATGATGACAAATTATTTTGCGCCTGAAACGTTATGCGAAATTCATCACAGCAAACGGCGGATGACAATTGTCATTTCTTATCTATATATTACGGTTTTTTGTTTATTTGCCAGGATTCGATCGCGATCGCTTTTTTCTTCTGTGGTTTTCAGCGTTTTTTTGAGAGCCAGAGCACATTTGGGGATTCTCTTAATAGCGGTGTGAAATAACGTAATTGAGCAATAAATCAGGAAATTCCAGTATGACGTTATGTCGTTTACTTGCCGTCTTATCTGATTATGGAGCTCACTATGCAGGCTTATTTTGACCAACTCGATCGTGTTCGCTATGAAGGCCCTCAATCGACTAACCCGCTGGCATTTCGTCATTACAATCCCGACGAGCTGGTTTTAGGTAAACGTATGGAAGATCACCTGCGTTTCGCGGCCTGTTACTGGCATACCTTCTGCTGGAACGGCGCGGATATGTTTGGTGTAGGCGCGTTTAATCGTCCGTGGCAGCAACCGGGCGAAGCGCTGGAGCTGGCGAAACGCAAAGCGGACGTGGCGTTTGAATTTTTCCACAAACTGAATGTGCCTTTTTATTGCTTCCATGACGTGGATGTGTCGCCGGAAGGCGCGTCGTTGAAAGAATATAAAAACAACTTCGCGCAGATGGTGGATGTGCTGGCGGCGAAACAGGAGCAGAGCGGCGTAAAACTGCTGTGGGGAACGGCGAACTGCTTTACCAACCCGCGCTATGGCGCAGGCGCCGCCACTAACCCGGACCCGGAAGTCTTTAGCTGGGCAGCGACGCAAGTGGTTACGGCAATGAACGCCACGCATAAACTGGGCGGCGAAAATTACGTGCTGTGGGGCGGGCGCGAAGGTTATGAAACGTTGCTGAATACCGATCTGCGCCAGGAACGCGAACAGATTGGCCGCTTTATGCAAATGGTGGTCGAGCACAAACATAAAATGGGCTTCCAGGGCACGCTGCTGATTGAACCGAAACCGCAGGAACCGACAAAACATCAGTATGATTATGACGTTGCAACGGTCTATGGCTTCCTCAAACAGTTCGGCCTGGAAAAAGAGATCAAAGTGAACATTGAGGCGAACCACGCGACGCTGGCGGGCCATTCGTTCCACCATGAAATCGCGACCGCTATCGCGCTGGGTATTTTTGGCTCCGTTGACGCCAACCGCGGCGATGCGCAACTGGGCTGGGATACCGATCAGTTCCCGATTAGCGTTGAAGAGAACGCGCTGGTGATGTACGAAATCCTGAAAGCGGGCGGATTCACGACGGGCGGTCTCAACTTCGACGCCAAAGTTCGTCGCCAGAGCACCGATAAATACGATCTGTTCTACGGTCATATCGGCGCGATGGATACGATGGCGTTGTCGCTGAAAATCGCCGCGCGTATGGTTGAAGACGGCGAGCTGGATAAACGCGTGGCGAAGCGCTATGCCGGCTGGAATGGCGAGCTGGGGCAGCAGATTCTGAAAGGACAACTCTCCTTAGGCGAACTGGCGCAGTATGCGGAGCAGCATAATCTGGCGCCAGTACATCAAAGCGGTCATCAGGAGCTGTTAGAAAATCTGGTTAACCGTTATCTGTTTGATAAATAACCCTATCTACCGGGCGACTCCGCGTTAGCCCGGCCTGTAGTCGTGATTAGCCCGGTAAGCGTAGCGCTGCCGGGCGCTTTCAGTAAAGGAACCCACACTATGTATATCGGGATCGATCTTGGTACATCGGGTGTAAAAGCTATCCTGTTGAATGAGCAGGGCGATGTGCTGGCTACGCATACTGAAAAACTGACCGTATCGCGTCCGCATCCCTTATGGTCGGAACAGGAACCAGAGCAGTGGTGGCAGGCGACGGATCGTGCGGTTAAAGGTTTAGGTCGGCAACAGTCGTTAAGTGGCGTCCGGGCGTTGGGCATCGCCGGACAAATGCATGGCGCGACATTGCTTGATAGCCGTCAGCAGGTCCTGCGACCAGCGATTTTATGGAATGACGGACGCTGTAGCGAAGAGTGCGCCTGGCTGGAAAAACAGGTGCCGCAGTCGCGTGCGATAACCGGTAATCTGATGATGCCCGGTTTTACCGCGCCCAAATTAGTCTGGGTGCAGCGCCACGAACCGGATATTTTCCGCCAGATAGACAAAGTTCTGCTGCCGAAAGATTTTCTGCGGCTGCGAATGACGGGCGTCTTTGCCAGCGATATGTCGGATGCGGCGGGAACGATGTGGCTGGACGTGAAAAAGCGCGACTGGAGCGACGTTATGCTCAACGCCTGTCATTTAACCCGACAGCAGATGCCAGCGTTATTTGAAGGTAGTGACATTACCGGAACGTTGCTGCCAGAGGTAGCCAGCGCATGGGGAATGCCAGCAGTACCTGTGGTGGCGGGCGGCGGCGACAATGCGGCTGGCGCGGTCGGCGTAGGAATGATCGATGCCGGACAGGCGATGCTCTCACTTGGAACATCGGGCGTCTATTTTGCCGTCAGCGACGGCTTTCTGAGTAAACCGGAGAGCGCAGTACACAGTTTTTGCCATGCGCTGCCGGAACGCTGGCATTTAATGTCTGTAATGTTGAGCGCCGCCTCTTGTCTGGACTGGGCGGCTAAACTCACCGGGCAGAAGAACGTCCCGACACTGATTGCCGCCGCGCAGCTGGCGGATGAGCATACCGATCCGATCTGGTTTTTGCCGTACCTGTCCGGCGAGCGCACGCCGCACAATAATCCGCAGGCAAAAGGCGTTTTCTTTGGTTTAACCCATCAGCATGGCCCGGCGGAACTGGCGCGGGCGGTACTGGAAGGCGTGGGATATGCTCTGGCGGATGGCATGGATGTGGTTCACGCCTGCGGCGTCAAACCCGCCAGCGTGACGCTTATCGGCGGCGGAGCGCGCAGCGAATACTGGCGTCAGATGCTATCTGATATTAGCGGGCTACAGCTTGATTATCGTACTGGCGGCGATGTGGGGCCAGCGCTGGGCGCGGCGCGTCTGGCGCAAATTGCGGTGAATAAACAGACTCCGCTCGCCGATGTATTGCCGCAGTTGCCGCTGGAGCAGGCGCATTATCCTGATGCGCAGCGTCATGCGGTTTATCAACAACGTCGTGAAACCTTCCGTCGACTCTATCAGCAGCTGTTGCCGTTGATGTCATAAGTCAGAATGCCTTTCGGTTTTGGCTGAAAGGCATTTCCCGTAAATATTAATTCTATTGAATTATATCGAAGTAAGTATGTGTGTTTTCTGATTTTTATATTATTGCTGAGCAGGCGCCTTTTTCATCGCTATTTCTTCGCTTAATGTGTCTCACACAACCACAAGGAGAGTGAGATGGACGATCACGTTGCACGCAGGAAACGGATGTTCGGCCTGGGAATGTTAGTTGTCGGTGCAGTGGTATACCTGGTGGGACTGTGGCCAGGCTGTCATACATTAAGCGAAAAGGGATATTTTTTTGCGGCAATCGTCATGTACGGTTTTCCAGTCTTAATTCGCCAGGAACACACGGGGAATGACCGCTTGCTTTCTCGTTGCAAATCTTTGCTGTTGCTTGGCATCGGCATGGTCGCGGTCGGCGTATTTAACCTGGCGCTGGCGGGCGCGCTGAAAATACTGTGTCTGGTGGCGCTGGGGGTCAGTATATATGGAACCGATCTTTACGCTTCCTACAGTGATGATGAATGATGGCCGGAGCCATCATTGTCGTTTAGCTAACCCATTTCCGTTTATCAATACGCTGTAACAGCATGGAAAGTAGTAGGCTTCCTGTCACCGTCGCGGCAAAAACCCACACGATGTCTAACGGCGGCCAACGTTTTAACTCCAGACCATTAGTACGTAGCGCATGGATAATCAGCGCGTGGAAACCATAAATACCCAGCGAGTGGCGGGAGATAAGCTCCAGTCCAGGTAACGTCCGCGCATTCAGCTTATTTTTAACTACCGTGAACAGTGAGACGGCGCAAATAAACACCATGGGACCGCAATACAGATACCAGGTATCGGCAAAATTTCCGCGCCAGCGTAATTCATGCAATGTGCCGCGAGAAATAACAAATACCGCGATGATGAACAGGGCAGTGCAGATAAGCGTCAGCGATGGCTTTTGCGTCTCCATCATTCCAATGGCGCGGCCCAGGATACCGTAGAGAATGTAGTAGAACGTGTCGCCGCTGATATACAGATTGATGGGCAACCATTCAACGCCGCCGATTTTTTGCGGCACAGTATTTGGGTTAGCAATAATACCAATGATCACCATCAGCATCAGGAGCATTTTGCCGCTCACGTTTTTTACCTGGATTAATGGCGATACCAGGTAGATCACCGTAATCGCAAAGAAAAACCACAGGTGGTAAAACACGGGTTTTTGCAGCGCATTTTTTAGCGAAAGCTCGACGTTGATCGAAGTAAAAAGTGAAATGTAAGCCAGGGCGACAACGCTGTAAAAGATAAGGCATAGGGCGATACGTAAAAAATGCCGCGGTTGCGCGCAGCGCTCGCCAAAAAAAAGATAGCCTGAAATCATAAAAAACAGGGGAACGCTAACGCGCGAAGCCGAATTCAGGACATTCGCAATATCCCAGTTTAGCGGGCTGACGCTGTGGGCGTTGGTGATGTACCACGTTGTAGTATGGATCATCACTACCATTAAACAGGCGATCCCTCGCAGGTTATCAATCCAGTTAATTTTAGGCTGCATCAGTTCCTCAGCTTCCGTTTCAATAGAGTTCCAGCGCGGTGGCTCACTGGAAAAATCCGACTTTCTACGCTACATCTTGTGATGGCGTAAGGAGATTCGCACAATGTTTCTGTTACCCACAAACCTTAATAATAAGACTGACCAGCAAACCAGACGGTAATAAAAATGATAATGAAGTATTTCTGTACTGTGATGATAGCCATCGCTCTGGTGGGATGCACAGCGACACCGCCACCGACGCAAAAAGCCCAGCAGAGTAAAGTGAGCCCAACACGCACGCTGGATATGGAAGCATTGTGTAAAGCTCAGGCGGCGCAGCGTTACAACACTGGCGCACAGAAAATTGCTGTTACCGGCTTCGAACAGTTTCAGGGGAGCTATGAGATGCGGGGTAATACCTTCCGTAAAGAGAGTTTTGTCTGCTCTTTTGATGCAGATGGGCAGTTTTTACATCTTTCTATGCGGTAAAAGCCGTGCCTGGTGAGGTGTGATGCCGCGAAATCCGGCAATTTTCGCTAAACAAACCGGTTTCATACTGTATATCTCGCATCCAGCGGGTATACTGGCTCCTTCCTTTAAATCCACACGTATCCAGCACGAAATAATATGCAAAAGTTTGATACCAGGACCTTCCAGGGCTTGATCCTGACCTTACAGGATTACTGGGCTCGCCAGGGCTGTACCATTGTTCAACCATTGGACATGGAAGTCGGCGCGGGAACTTCTCATCCAATGACCTGCCTGCGTGCGCTGGGGCCGGAACCGATGGCGACTGCCTATGTGCAGCCTTCTCGTCGTCCGACCGATGGCCGCTACGGCGAAAACCCGAACCGCTTACAGCACTACTATCAGTTCCAGGTAGTGATTAAGCCGTCTCCGGACAACATTCAGGAGCTGTACCTCGGTTCTCTGAAAGAGCTGGGTATGGACCCGACCATTCACGATATCCGTTTCGTGGAAGATAACTGGGAGAACCCGACGCTGGGCGCCTGGGGACTCGGCTGGGAAGTGTGGCTGAATGGTATGGAAGTGACGCAGTTCACCTACTTCCAGCAGGTCGGCGGCCTGGAGTGCAAGCCGGTGACCGGTGAAATCACCTACGGTCTGGAACGTCTGGCGATGTATATCCAGGGCGTGGACAGCGTTTACGACCTGGTCTGGAGCGATGGCCCGCTGGGTAAAACTACCTACGGCGACGTGTTCCATCAAAACGAAGTGGAGCAGTCCACCTATAACTTTGAATACGCCGATGTGGATTTCTTATTCACCTGCTTCGAGCAGTATGAAAAAGAAGCCCAGCAGCTGCTGGCACTGGAAAACCCGCTGCCGCTGCCGGCCTACGAGCGTATTCTGAAAGCCGCCCATAGCTTCAACCTGCTGGATGCGCGTAAAGCTATCTCCGTCACCGAACGTCAGCGCTACATTTTGCGTATTCGCACCCTGACCAAAGCAGTGGCAGAGGCTTATTATGCTTCCCGTGAAGCCCTCGGCTTCCCGATGTGCAACAAAGACAAGTAAGAGGCGGCCATGTCTGAGAAAACTTTTCTGGTGGAAATCGGCACTGAAGAGCTGCCACCAAAAGCACTGCGCAGTTTGGCTGAGTCCTTTGCTGCGAACTTCACTGCGGAGCTGGATAACGCCGGCCTCGCGCACGATAACGTTGAATGGTTTGCCGCCCCGCGCCGTCTGGCGCTGAAAGTGGCGAATCTTGCTGAATCTCAGCCCGATCGCGAAGTCGAAAAACGTGGTCCGGCGATTGCTCAGGCGTTCGACGCCGAAGGCAAACCGAGCAAAGCGGCAGAAGGCTGGGCGCGCGGCTGCGGGATCACCGTTGATCAGGCCGAGCGTCTGAAGACCGACAAAGGCGAATGGCTGCTGTATCGCGCCCACGTGAAGGGCGAAAGTACCGAAGCGCTGGTGCCGAACATGGTAGCCACCTCGCTGGCGAAACTACCGATCCCGAAACTGATGCGCTGGGGCGCGTCTGACGTCCACTTCGTGCGTCCGGTGCACACCGTGACCCTGCTGCTGGGCGATAAAGTGATTCCGGCGACCATCCTGGGCATTCAGTCTGACCGCGTCATTCGCGGCCATCGCTTTATGGGTGAGCCTGAGTTCACTATCGACAATGCTGACCAGTACCCGCAAATTCTGCTGGAGCGCGGTAAAGTCATTGCCGATTACGAAGCGCGTAAAGCCAAAATCAAAGCGGACGCTGAAGAAGCAGCACGTAAGATTGGCGGTAATGCCGACCTGAGCGAAAGCCTGCTGGAAGAAGTGGCCTCGCTGGTGGAATGGCCGGTGGTATTGACGGCGAAATTCGAAGAGAAATTCCTCGCCGTGCCTGCCGAAGCGCTGGTGTACACCATGAAGGGCGACCAGAAGTATTTCCCGGTTTATGACAACGCGGGCAAGCTGCTGCCGAACTTTATCTTCGTCGCCAACATCGAGTCGAAAGATCCGACCCAGATTATCTCCGGTAACGAGAAAGTGGTGCGTCCGCGTCTGGCAGATGCTGAATTCTTCTTCAATACCGACCGTAAAAAACGTCTGGAAGACCATCTGCCGCGTCTGCAAACCGTGCTGTTCCAGCAACAACTGGGCACGCTGCGCGACAAGACCGACCGTATTCAGGCGCTGGCGGGCTGGATTGCCGGTCAGATTGGTGCTGACGTCAACCATGCCACTCGTGCGGGCCTGCTCTCCAAGTGCGACCTGATGACCAACATGGTCTTCGAGTTCACCGACACCCAGGGTGTGATGGGGATGCACTACGCGCGTCACGATGGTGAAGCGGAAGATGTCGCTGTGGCGCTGAACGAACAGTATCAGCCACGCTTTGCCGGTGATGACCTGCCGTCTAACCCGGTAGCCTGCGCGTTGGCGATCGCCGATAAGATGGATACTCTGGCGGGTATCTTCGGTATCGGCCAGCATCCGAAAGGCGACAAAGACCCGTTTGCGCTGCGTCGTGCCGCGCTGGGCGTGCTGCGTATCATTGTTGAGAAGAACCTCAACCTTGATCTGCAAACGCTGACCGAAGAAGCGGCGCGTCTGTATGGCGACAAGCTGACCAACGCCAACGTAGTCGATGATGTGATCGACTTTATGCTGGGTCGCTTCCGCGCCTGGTATCAGGATGAAGGTTACACCGTCGACACTATCCAGGCGGTACTGGCGCGTCGTCCGACCCGTCCGGCAGATTTCGATGCTCGTATGAAAGCGGTATCGCACTTCCGTACCCTGGAAGAAGCCTCTGCGCTGGCGGCGGCGAACAAGCGCGTCTCCAACATCCTGGCGAAAGCCACTGAGCCGCTGAACGATATCGTCCACGCCTCCGTACTGAAAGAAGCGGCGGAAATTGAGTTGGCCAGACATCTGGTTGTGCTGCGTGATAAGCTTCAGCCGTACTTTGCCGATGGTCGTTATCAGGAAGCGTTGATTGAGCTGGCTGCTCTGCGCGCGCCGGTGGATGAATTCTTCGAAAATGTCATGGTTAACGCGGAAGAGAAAGATATCCGTATCAACCGCCTGACGCTGTTGTCGAAACTACGCGAACTGTTCCTGCAGGTTGCGGATATTTCGTTACTGCAATAAGCGTTCAGTTAAATAAATAAAAACCTGCTTTCGGGCAGGTTTTTTTTATAACGTAAAGAGTGCTAGTCGATTCGCTAATAATTCTGTAACTCATAGACGCGGTTATTTCTATTGATTGGCAAAAAATATTTCAGGAATACATTAACGCTGGCGGTACGGATATTGGCGTTAGAATAGCTGCGGGTGCTTGAGACTGTTTGTCTCAGGTATTCACCAAAAGGCAGAGAGAGAAAAGCCCCACCTGACTATACCCAAAATAATTCGAGTTGCTTAAAGGCGGCAAGGGAGTGAGTCCCCAGGAGCATAGATAACTATGTGACTGGGGTGAGCGACAAATCTGCCGGGAGCAGATTTGAACGTCGCGTGCGACGGCCCGTCAGGGCGAGGCCCATGGAGGGGCCGAGTAATCCGTAGCCAACACATAAGCAACTTGAAGTATGAAGGGTATATAAATCAAAAGTGCACTGCGCCCATTATTGATCTCTTCAATAACGAAGCGATCTCCTGCAGTATTTCAGAACGTCCAACCATGCCGATGATCGATGACATACTCATGAAGGCATTTGCCAGACTTGATGCGGGTACCAATCCGGTTCTTCATTCAGATCAGGGCTGGCAATACCGTCATTGATGGTACCAGTATCAGTTACGAGAGTTTGGCATCATCCAAAGTATGTCCCGCAAAGGCAACTGCCTTGATAATGCCTGTGCAGAATGTTTTTTCGGCACTTTAAAATCAGAAAGTTTTTACACCAGTAAATTTAAGGATATTGATGAACTTAAGATAGCTATTGAGGATTACATACGATACTACAATCCCCGACGAATTAGCCTTAGATTTAACGGACTCAGCCCGGTTGAATACCGCCTAAAGAGCTATCCAGGCAGAAATTAACAAGGTCTGTACAGGGATGCTATCAGGAAACCTGAACGTCGGTAGATACGCTCACGCAAATGTCTGCTATGAGCGAGGAGCGGACATTACCATTTCTTATTGAGGTCAAATTTGCTCAACACACCGACAAATGAGATATGTTGAGCAATTAATTATTTATTAAAGACATTGATTAATCTGACTGTGCAATAATGTATGTATTAGCTGCATCGCAACCAGATTTCATAAAAAGTGTTGGTGTATTCTGTTCTGAAATACCCTCTAGCATTAAAGCTGCTTTCGCTTGATTAAATGATTTCTCAATAGAAAGGCCAAAAGTTAAAGATGAATAAAATTGCGCAGAAAAGGCTCTCGCAGCATCATCTGTAATTGAGTCGCTCATTCCAATGGCACATTCAATGTGGTCAACTACTTTATTAGCTTGGTTTTTTGAGTGACATGTGTTGAAAAATACTAGTCTTAAGTTGTCATTTGCAACACTCATTGCCTGAACGAGAGATTCCATCGACACTAATTTAGTATTGGAGTTGTTATCCATAAGGACTAATTCATCATTGGAACTTCCGTGACCACTAAAATGTACAATTGTTGGCATATATTCATTTATATACTGCAGAATGTCACCAGGTCTAACCGCCCAACATGATTCCAATTTTACTGCATCACGGTGACGTGATTTTGTAATCATTTCTTTTATAGAACGAACTTCTTCATCTAACCTTAACTGTCCTTGATCTTGTGGATTTGATGCAAGAAACAATACTGTAATTTCTTCAGGTAACTCACTCAAATTCTTTATCATATCAGAGTGCTCCGACAATGTTTTATTGACAGTGCTGAATGCCCTAGTTTGTTCGCGCTGGAATTTATCTTGAAGTTGTTGGCGTTTTTTGTATTCTTTAACTTCCTCATTATCCATTTTTCTTTGCTCAGCTTGTAATTCTTTATTTTTTCTGGATATTTTGGATTCAAACTCTGAAATTTTCTTTTCAACTTTAGATATATCTGCTTGGTGTTTGTATATTTCCTTTTGCTTATTGCTAATCGTTGTTAATGACTTCGATGAGTTCATTTGCTTTGTTGCCGACTGAATTTTATTATTTAAGCTTGTTATTTTTGCATATTCTTTGGCCTTTTGGTCAATCAATCGCGCGATTTCATTTCTTTTACGATCAACATTTCTTCTATGTAAATCAATCATCGCCATATCTTTATCTCATTTTTGAGCTGACTATTTCCAAAGTCCATATTTTATCAAGCAATTCTTTGAATACAAGAAGCCGAGAGTCTTACAATGTCCGCTGCTGGCACAAAGCGGACATCAGTATTCAAAAAATGAAAAACGACGACTTGATGTATACCGTTTGCTATACATGGTGGTTGTGCTATCATTGTAAAGCAAATGCTATACAAGGGGTGTCTCATGAAATCAGATGTTCAACTTAACCTTAGAGCTAAGGAATCGCAGCGGGCGCTCATTGATGCAGCCGCGGAAATCCTTCACAAGTCACGTACAGATTTCATTCTGGAAACGGCCTGCCAGGCTGCCGAGAAAGTGATCCTTGACCGCCGTGTATTTAACTTTAACGATGAGCAATATGAGGAGTTCATCAATCTGCTTGATGCACCGGTCGCAGATGATCCCGTTATCGAAAAACTGCTGGCAAGGAAACCTCAGTGGGACGTGTAACAGCACCAGAACCTTTGTCCGCTTTTCATCAGGTAGCTGAGTTCGTCAGCGGTGAAGCTGTGCTTGATGACTGGTTGAAGCAAAAGGGCCTCAAAAACCAGGCTCTCGGAGCGGCCAGAACATTTGTGGTGTGCAAGAAAGACACGAAGCAAGTAGCCGGTTTTTACTCTCTGGCCACCGGCAGCGTCAACCATACAGAAGCGACAGGCAATCTTCGGCGTAACATGCCAGATCCCATCCCTGTCATTATACTTGCCCGTCTTGCTGTCGATCTCTCATTCCATGAAAAAGGGCTTGGTGCTGATTTACTTCATGATGCAGTGCTTCGTTGCTATCGGGTTGCCGAGAATATTGGTGTACGTGCAATCATGGTTCATGCACTTACCGAAGAAGCCAAAAATTTCTACATTCACCATGGTTTCAAATTATCACAAACTCAGCAGCGAACATTGTTCCTTAGGCTCCCTCAATAGAATGCAAAGACTGTTACGTTCAAATCGCTATAAGCGATAATTTGATAGAACGTCTAAGGTTAGATTCAGGAAGAATACGACGAACAAAATATTGATGAGACAGGAATCCTCGTGATGCAAGAAAGCAACGGAATGGATAATCCAATTGCGGACAATGTTATTTAGTTATAGCCAGAAACAAAAAAGAGCCCATGTATTAAACGGATACTCTTTCGCTGATGCCTCGGTTAATCTGTCCAGGTTTTGGGGTCAGTACAAAGTGAGCCCCCCTCTGCCATTCTTGTGGCGTTATGCATTCTCAAGGCACTCTGTTAATTTTATCTTGTTGGCGTTTTATAGGCCCGATAACCCATTATGTTATCGGGCATTTTTTTAACGTAATGGTAATTCCGTCAGACAGGTCTGGCTGTCATCTCTGGTGGCAATGGCATGTGACGCCGTTTTACCGTTGTAGCTTACTTCGAGCGTCCCTTCCATATTGCGCGGTAGCCAAACACCGATAAATCCGTTTCGATAGCTTTGCATCTCTTTTTGTACGATGACAGCGCCTTTACTGTCTGTCACTTTTACAGTGAACGGTTTATTCGGCATTTCTCCCTGACAGCCGGAAAGGCTGTGGTTAAAACAGGGGTGTGTCCGCCATTCATAGGGCGCAAAAGAGAGATAGAATTTGTCGCCTAACGGCAGCGTATAAATCTGCTCTCCGTCAGATAATTTGAGTTCAGTACTGGTAATCGACGCGGAGTAAGGCAAAGGACGGCTCTGCGGCGTCTGATCAATCGTATCCACGATCTGCTCAACCGTTTTTCCCGCCAGCCCATGTTGCGCCAGAAAAGCGGATTCTGCGGATGCCGCAAGCGCGGAGCCGCTGGCGCATAAACCCAGAAGTAATAACCATGATGATTTCGACATAACTTCAATTCCTTGTGAACAATCTCCTTGCTTACTATAGGGGTTCCCCTAAGGGAAAGGTCAAAGGGACGCAGGGTAAAGTAATGCAAAGTTATGCTGGGGGAGAGGGGGGAATTGGAATAAAAAAAATCCCCGCCATCAGGCAGGGATTCAAAATTCTGAGCTTTTTAAGCTTACAGGCTGGTTACGTTGCCAGCTGCCGGGCCTTTAGCGCCGCTTTCGATGGTGAAGGAAACTTTCTGACCTTCGTCCAGAGATTTGTAACCATCGTTCTGAATAGCGGAGAAGTGTACGAACACGTCTTTAGAACCGTCATCAGGAGTAATAAAGCCGAAGCCTTTATCAGCGTTGAACCATTTTACGATACCAGTCATTTTACCGGACATAGTGTATTACCTTTTAAAAAATAAGTGTGCCTTTCGGCGTTATGGCGTGCTTTACAGATTTTTTAAGCGTTAAGGAAATGCGCACTACGAGGGGTATCTAATGGATAACTCTTGAAGGGACTTGCCTTACTAAACTGCTTTAATGGTCTGTACGTCAAACCGTTGAGCACATTAACTCATGTAATGCCGGGCGATGCAACTTTTATTTTACTTTATTTCTCCAGGCCAGGAATCGGGCGGGGAAAACGGTCCTTACGCAGGACCGTTAAAACAGAAAGGGGTAAAAATTACTCCATCAATTGCTTACTTAAGCGTGGGTTTGCCTGTATCAGACGCATCAATTTGAGCTCTGCTGGCGTGGGTTTTTCGCGTTTCGATTCCCATTCCTGAACCATGGCAACCGTTACGCCCAGCGCTCTGGCGAATTCATCTGTTTTTAGTCCCGTCCCTCTCCGTAACTGTTCAAATTCGGTAAAAGGATTGGGTTTTTGCGTCAGGGTGATCTTTCGCGTTTCATCTTTAAAAACAATTTGTTCCAGGCTGCTCAGCAGCTCAAACATCGGATCTTTATATTCCATTGAGAACTCCTGTAAATCACACAGCGGGATCGTGAAGTGCATCGAAGCCTCTTAAGAATAGTCGGGAAACTTGCGGGTGGGGGGGCGACGGGCCGCCAGGAAGCGCTATCGATTCGTTTCGATGCCTTACGCTACGCGACTTTTAGGACGCTAACAATTTGATCCAGGAAGGTATATCCGTCTTTCAGAAAATAATTGTAAAGATTAAAAAAATATTACATCCCCCGCTGGAAAGCTTTCTTGCCGCGTTTTTTATCGTAGTGTTAGGCCAAAAATTAACAATAAAATAACAAATTAAGCATTGATGCAGATAAACATAATTTTCCGCTACAAGATCGCGTGGAAAGGGTATCCTGCAAGCCTGACCTGGACTATCCTTGTAAGCCGTCAGGCACGCAGGTGTCGTTGTGCGCATTTTTGGGTGAAAGGAGTATTAACAATGGCGACAGGTAAGTCCTGCTCTCGCTGGTTTGCGCCTGTTGTGGCGTTATTAATGGTGTTTAGCCTGAGCGGGTGTTTTGATAAAGAAGGCGATCAGCGCAAAGCGTTTGTCGATTTCCTGCAGAATACAGCAATGCGTAGCGGAGAGCGTTTACCAACGCTGACGGCCGATCAGAAAAAACAGTTTGGTCCGTTCGTGTCTGATTACGCGATACTGTATGGCTACTCGCAGCAGGTAAACCAGGCGATGGATTCCGGTCTGCGCCCGGTGGTCGATAGCGTTAACGCCATCCGCGTTCCGCAGGATTATATGACGCAACGCGAGCCGCTGCGGCAGGCAAATGGTTCGTTAGGCGTGCTGGCGCAACAGTTGCAGAATGCAAAACTGCAGGCTGATGCCGCGCATGGCGCGTTAAAGCAGGCCGATGACCTGAAACCTGTGTTTGATCAGGTCTACAAAAAAGTGGTCACCGTGCCGGCAGATGCTTTGCAGCCGCTGATCCCGGCGGCGCAGATCTTTACGCAGCAGTTGGTACAAGTGGGCGATTATATTGCGCAACAGGGTGAGCAGGTGAGCTTTGTCGCGAACGGCATTCAGTTCCCGACCTCACAGCAGGCCAGCCAATATAATGCGCTGATTGGGCCGCTGGCCTCGCAGCATCAGGCGTTTAATCAGGCCTGGACGGCGGCGGTAAACGCGACCCAGTAATGACAGTCTGCCCGATAAGCGCAAGCCAGCGCTTATCGGGCCTGTAGCGTTATCCCGCCGCCTGCGGGTTGACGCAGTTCTTCTCTATTTTTCCCTGCAGCGCATCAATCAAATTATCCACCGCACAGGCCATCATGTTGTAGCGCGTCTCATGCGTTGCCGAGCCAATATGCGGCACCGCGACGACATTAGACATGTTCAGCAGGGGCGAATCCACGGATAGCGGTTCCTGCTCAAAGACATCCAGACCTGCCGCATATATTTCACCGTTTTGCAGCGCGGCAATCAGCGCGTTTTCATCGACCACCGGGCCGCGTCCGGCATTAATAAAAATGGCGGACGATTTCATTCTGGCAAACTGTGTTGCGCCAAACAGATGTCGCGTTTCTGCCGTTAGCGGCAGGATCACGCAGACAAAATCAGCCTCCTGCAACAGCGTATCCAGATCGCAGTAGCGGGCGTTAAACCGGTCTTCCGCCTCCTGATGCCGCCGACGAGCGTGATAGAGAACCGGCATGGTAAACCCAAAGTGCGCTCGCTGCGCCAGCGCCATCCCGATACGCCCCATCCCAACGATACCGAGTGTTTTGTGATGCACATCGACGCCAAACCACGCCGGGCCAATGCTTTCCGTCCATTCACCCGCTTTAACCCGTTCTGCGACGTCCACCACGCGGCGGGCAGTGGTCAGCATCAACGCCATCACCGTATCGGCAACGGTTTCCGTCAAAACGGCAGGCGTGTGCATCAGGACTATTTTGCGGGCAGTAAGGGCGTCCACTTCGACATTATCGTATCCCACCGAGATGGTCGACGCCGCGCGTAGCGCCGGCATTTTTTCCAGCAGCGCGCGGTTAACGGTTTCGCTGGCGCCCAGAAGGCCTTGCGCGCTGGCAAATGCCTGCGCGTGTCGCGCTACCGTTTCCGGATGCAGGTTCGGTACCTGGGTGACGGTAAAATGCGCCTCCAGGCGATGCAGCAAATCATCAGGCAGGGTTTTGTAGAGAATGATGGACGGCTTCATGCGACTCTCCGTAAATCAAAAGGTAAGCGCGGCATGCGCCAACCGGAACAGGCTTATTATTAACCCGTTTAGCCATCATCGACCAGCCAATTTCCCCGCTGTCGGCAGCCGTGTCGTGGTAAATAATGAATGAATACCGAGTAATGCGACGTGTATCCGGTCTGGAGAAGGAATGGCGAGGGAGTAATGCAGGCCGGGTAAAGCATGCCGCCTTACCCGGTACTGTCGTTTACTGCAATGGACTCAAGGTAATTTCGACGCGGCGGTTTTGCGCCTTACCTTCTGCCGTACTGTTGCTGGCGATCGGGTTCGCCGGACCCATTCCGCTGGTACGGATACGGCTGGCGTCGACGCCCTGGGTGATCAGCGAACTGGCGACGGAGTCAGCACGCTGCTGCGACAGACGCATATTCAGATCGTGGCTACCGGTACTGTCGGTGTAGCCCACCACATTGACGGCGGTCTTGGGATACTCTTTCAGCACCATCGCCACGCCGGTCAGCGTGTTAGCGCCTGCCGGTTTCAGCGTCGCGCTGCTGCTGTCGAAGGTGACATTATTCGGCATATTCAGAATGATATTATCGCCGCTTCGCGTCACGCTAACGCCTGTGCCCCGCATTTTGTCACGCAGTTTCGCTTCCTGTACGTCCATGTAGTAACCCACGCCGCCGCCCAGCGCCGCGCCAGCCGCCGCGCCAATCAGCGCGCCTTTACCGCGATCTTTTTTGGAGGAGGAGAGTGCGCCGATGCCTGCGCCGACCAGCGATCCAATACCCGCGCCAATGCCGGATTTACCTGCTTCGCGTTCGCCGGTGTAAGGGTTTGTTGTGCAGCCAGATACTGCCAGGGCGCCGCTCACGATGGCAGCAATCACAAATACACGTTTTTTCATCTTAAATCCTTATCACTTTTTTATTTTTACCACAGCGACCGTGGCGGTTGATTATGACGTCTGCACATGAAGAAAATTCCAGGGAAAACTCTGAAATTTGTAAGTAACATTGATCGGCAAAATAAATAATCCCAATAATTCAGGAGCGAACCTTGACCCACGCACCATCGCGTCATTCGGTATTGACCGCCGCACACTGGGGGCCAGTCCGCGTTGAAACCGACGGAGAACGCATTTTTGCCTCGTATGGCGAACTCCCGACGGCACACCAAAATTCCCTGCAAACCGTTGTGCATGACCAGGTGCACAGTAAAACGCGGGTTCGCTTCCCGATGGTGCGTAAAGGGTTCCTGGCTTCTCCCGATAAGCCGCAAGGCATACGCGGGCAGGATGAGTTTGTTCGCGTAAGTTGGGATGACGCGCTGGATCTGATCCACGCTCAGCACAAACGTATTCGCGAAAGTTATGGACCATCGTCCATCTTCGCTGGCTCCTATGGTTGGCGTTCGAACGGCGTATTGCATAAAGCGGCTACGCTATTGCAGCGTTACATGGCGCTGGCGGGAGGGTATACCGGCCATCTTGGCGATTATTCCACCGGCGCGGCGCAGGCTATCATGCCTTATGTGGTGGGTGGTAACGAGGTTTACCAGCAGCAGACTAGCTGGCCGGTGGTGCTGGAACACAGCGAGGTGGTGGTGCTCTGGAGCGCGAACCCGCTGAATACTCTGAAAATTGCCTGGAACGCCTCGGATGAACAGGGGCTCGACTATTTTGCGGCGTTGCGACAAAGCGGCAAACGCCTGATCTGCATCGATCCAATGCGATCGGAAAGCGTCGACTTTTTTGGCGATAAGATGGAGTGGATCGCCCCGCATATGGGCACCGATGTGGCGTTAATGTTGGGGATCGCCCATACGCTGGTGGAAAACGGTTGGCAGGATGAAGCGTTCCTTGCCCGCTGCACGACGGGTTATGACCGCTTCGCCGACTATCTTTTGGGCACGACCGACGGTACGGCCAAAACAGCGGAATGGGCGGCGGAAATTTGCGGCGTTTCTGCGGTGAAAATTCGTGAACTGGCGGAGATATTTCATCATAACACCACCATGTTGATGGCCGGTTGGGGAATGCAGCGTCAGCAGTTCGGCGAGCAAAAGCACTGGATGATCGTTACGCTGGCCGCAATGCTGGGGCAAATTGGTACGCCTGGCGGCGGGTTTGGTTTTTCTTATCATTTTGCTAACGGCGGAAACCCGACGCGCCGCGCCGCCGTGTTAGCCTCGATGCAGGGAAGCATCCCTGGCGGGGTCGATGCGGTAGATAAAATACCGGTGGCGCGTATTGTCGAGGCGCTGGAAAACCCCGGTGGGTTTTACCAACACAATGGGATGGATCGCCGCTTCCCGGATATTCGTTTTATCTGGTGGGCGGGCGGCGCGAACTTTACTCATCATCAGGATACCAACCGTCTGATTCGCGCGTGGCAAAAACCGGAACTGGTCGTTATCTCGGAATGTTTCTGGACGGCCGCCGCGAAACACGCGGATATTGTTCTGCCTGCGACCACCAGCTATGAGCGTAACGATTTAACCATGACCGGCGACTATAGCAATCAGCATTTGGCGCCGATGAAGCAGGTCGTGTCGCCCCGGTGGGAGGCGCGGAATGATTTTGACGTTTTTGCTGAACTGAGCGAACGGTGGGAAGCCGGCGGTTACGCTCGGTTCACCGAAGGAAAAAGCGAGCTGGCGTGGCTGGAGACTTTCTACAATATTGCCGCCCAGCGTGGCGCCAGCCAGGGGGTGACGCTGCCGCCGTTTGCCGCATTCTGGCAGGCTAACCGTTTACTGGAGATGCCGGAAAATCCCGCCAACGCGCAGTTTGTGCGCTTCGCGGATTTTCGCCGCGATCCTGATAACCATCCGCTAAAAACGGCCAGCGGCAAAATCGAAATCTATTCTGCGCGCATTGCCAGCTATGGTTACGCGGATTGTCCCGGTCATCCGATGTGGCTGGTGCCGGATGAGTGGCACGGGAACGCCGATGCGGGGCAGGTTCAGCTACTTTCCGCGCATCCGGCGCACCGTCTGCATAGCCAGCTTAACTACAGTTCGTTACGGGAGCGGTATGCGGTAGCCGGACGCGAACCGGTGACGATTCATCCGCAGGATGCGACAACGCGCGGAATCGTCGATGGCGATACGGTACGCGTCTGGAATCATCGCGGGCAGGTTCTGGCGGGCGCGGTCGTTACCGACGGAATTCGGCCTGGCGTTATCTGTATTCACGAAGGCGCATGGCCGGACCCTGAACCTACCGCAGGCGGCATATGCAAAAACGGCGCGGTAAACGTCCTGACAAAAGATCTTCCCAGTTCCCGGCTGGGGAACGGTTGTGCGGGCAACACCGCGCTGGTCTGGTTTGAGAAATATACCGGCCCGGCGCTACCGCTTACGGCGTTTGATCCGCCTGCCAACTCATAATCCAGGTGGGGTGGGCGGTATCCTCCTGCCAGGCGCTATCTTCAATACGAAAACCAAGCGCATGGTAGAAGTTTACGGCGGATTGATTTTTCTGGTAAACCTCAAGGCTCAGCAGAGGAAAACGTTGCTGGACATATTCCAGAAGCGCTTTGCCAATGCCGTGTCTTAACGCGTCGGGGGCGACAAACAGCGCCCCGACAAAACGGGCTTCCAGTACGCTGACGAAGCCTTTCAGTTGTCCATTTTCCTCCCATACCCAGGTTTGCGCGGCGGGTAAATAGACGTCGCGTACAATTGCTTCGCTCTCGTGCCAGTAACGTTCTTCGATAAAGGGATGGGCATAAATGGTACTTTTCATCCACAGCGCCAGAATAGACGCCATGTCTTCACTCTGGGATTTGCGAATCATGTTTTTCTCCCGGATGGCAAAAACAGCCGGTAATATGGTCGTTGACCAGTCCGCACGCCTGCATAAAGGAGTAACAGATAGTCGTACCGACAAACTTGAAACCGCGTTTTTTCAATGCCTTAGCAAGCGCATCGGACGCAGGTGTTGAGGTAGGGATCTCATCCAGGCTGGCCGCCTGGGTGATCTGCGGCTGGCCATCAACGAATGACCAGACAAAATCGGCGAAAGACTCGCCGTTTTGCTCCATCGCAAGCCAGGCGCGGGCGTTACTGATAATGGCCTGAATTTTACCGCGATGTCGTATGATGCCCGTGTTCTGCAGCAGGCGTTCAACATCCTCCTCCTGCATAGCTGCGATGCGTACTGGGTCAAACTGATGAAAACAGGCGCGGTAGTTCTCCCTCTTTTTAAGCACGGTGATCCAGGATAAACCGGCCTGTTGACCTTCAAGACAGATCATTTCAAACAGCTTTCTGCTATCGGTTTCCGGCACGCCCCACTCGTTATCATGATAGGCAATATAAAGGGGGTCCTGGCTGACCCAGTCGCAACGCTGCATAGACTTCCTCGTTATTGTGGTTACCGCGAAAATTTCCTTCAACCCGCCTTGACGGGCCCGCTAAAAGGACAATAGTTAATACAGGGCTGATGCCTGACATCCTTCATTCAATGACAATAATATCGCCGAATTCGGCTCTACTCTGGAGTCGCGTTGATGATTGTAAGAAAACGCCGTGGTCGCCGGACATTGCGTTGTCTGGCGGGCCTTATGGCCTGCTCGTTTTTTATCAATACCACGTATGCCTGGCAACAAGAATATATCGCTGAAGCGGCTCCGGGGCATACGACGGAACGCTATACCTGGGACAGCGATCACCAACCGAATTACAACGACATACTGGCCGAACGTATTCAGTCTACGCAAAATACGGTGGGGCCGGTGCTTAGCCTGGCGGATGAAACCCCGCTTGATGCGACCAGCGGTATCAGTATGGGCTGGAATTTTCCGCTTTCCCGACGTGTGACCACTGGGCCGGTCGCGGCGTTGCATTACGACGGTTCGACGTCATCAATGTATAACGAATATGGCGATAGCGCGACGACATTAGCGCTTACCGATCCGTTATGGCACGCCAGCGTCAGTACGTTAGGCTGGCGGGTAAACTCGCAGTTCGGCGATGTCCGTCCCTGGGCGCAAATTAGCTATAACCAACAGTTTGGGGAAAATATCTGGAAAGCGCAGTCCGGGTTGAGTCGTATGACCGCAGGAAATCAGGCGGGAAACTGGCTGGATGTCACCGTAGGCGCGGACGTGTTACTTAACCCGCACATGGCGGCGTATGCGGCGTTTTCCCAGGCGGAAAATAGCGCTACGGATAGCGATTATTTGTATACCCTGGGGGTGAGCGCCAGGTTTTAACTTAAAAACTACCATCGAAACGCTGTGATAACAGATCTTGTGGCGGAAGTAGGGTGCTAACCTTCTGCGTTATCTTTGCGCTGTTAATCATCTCGCTGGCAGTTTCCACCACTATTCGCCAGCCGCAGCGGGAGGGGGTTAGCGAAGCGTCTGCGTAACACATGCAACACCAGGCGTACAGCGCACCCATTTGGTGCTATTTTTTTTATTTAGCACAAATGCCTAATCAATTGTAGTTAAAAAAACGTCTAATAAATAAGGAAGGCATTTAACTTATTTATGAATAGGAAGAAATAATATATTAATTATATTAATTTATTCTTAATAAAAATTTACATTTATGTACGTTACATTTGTAACATATTGATTTCTATTTTTTTTAAGATTAACTAAAAATTATTTTTATATATACTAATTATTGTATCCAATACCCACCTCTATACACTCCATTTCCTCACAGAATGCAGATAATCCTAAGGATGCGTTCTGTTATCTACCGTCATAAATGGAGTTTTTAATGAAAAAAGTTGTTTTTGCTCTGTCTGCTCTCGCTGTAGTTTCCACTTCTGCTTTCGCTGCTGAATCTGGTGACGGCACCATTAAATTCACCGGTGAAATCGTTGACGCGCCATGCGTCGTTTCTACTGACTCTCAGAACCAGGAAGTTGTGCTGGGTCAGGTTAAGAAAAATATCTTCAAAGCCATTGGCGATAAATCTGTTTCCAAGCCTTTCCAAATCAAACTGGAAGACTGTGACATCACCTCTCAAACCAAAGTTAACGTGAGCTTCGCTGGCGTTGGAGATGCAGACGACGCGACACTGGTTTCTGTTAACACTGAAGCAGGTGCGGCAACTGGCGTGGGCATCGGTATCTACGACAACGCTAACAAGCTTGTTGAAATGAACACCGGTAAATCCACCACTACGCTGGCTGCTGGTCAGACCGTGCTGTACTACACCGCTAACTACGTTGCAACAAAAGATGCTGTAACCACTGGTTACGGTAACGCAGAAGTGGACTTCAACCTGTCCTACGAATAATCGAATTTTCGTTAATACAGTCAATCATAATGGCAACGGAAATCCCGTTGCCATTTTTTCCAGCGGAGGCTCAGGAAGAGAATCATGAACCGCTCACGTTTGATATCTTGCACAGCACTGGTGCTGGCGCTGATTGCTCAAAACAGTTTTGCCGGTGGCGTGGCATTAAGCAGCACGCGTGTTATTTATGACGGTAGTAGAAAGGAAGCTTCTCTTACGGTAAATAATAAAAGCACCACGGATGAATTTCTCATTCAGTCATGGATTGATGATGCTAACGGTAATAAAAAGACGCCCTTTATCATCACTCCACCGTTATTTAAATTAAGCCCGACTAAAAATAACGTTTTACGTATTGTTAATACGACGAGCACGTTACCGCAGGATCGCGAGTCCGTTTATTGGATTAACGTAAAAGCTATTCCTGCCAAAAGTGAAGACGCGGAAGCTAAAAACGTACTGCAGATCGCCGTACGTACCCGCTTAAAACTGTTCTATCGTCCGGCGGGCCTGAAAGGCAATAGCATGGACGGCTGGAACAAACTGCAGTTCACCAGCGCAGGGGCTAACCAGATCAAAGTGGAAAACCCATCTGCCTTTAACCTGACGTTTAATAAATTTTATGCCAACGGCCGTGATATTGAAAAAACGGGAATGGTTCCGGCAAAAGGCTCATTGAATATTGAACTGCCAGCCGGCACCGGCAAGGTAAGCGAAGTTAAATACAACATTATTAATGACTTTGGCACGGCTGGCGACATGTTGACACAGCGCGTTAACTAACACGTTTTAAAGGATTATTACTATGACATGGACGCATCTTCCTCTGGGCAATAAGACCTCGCGTTTCACGCAGTCTGCGCTTGCGCTGATGATAGCGAGTACGCTCCCCGCGTATGCGGGAACATTTAACCCGCGCTTTCTGGAGGATGTGCCGGGTATTGATCAGCACGTTGACCTTTCAATGTATGAATCCAATAAAGCTGAACACCTGCCAGGTAAATACCGCGTCTCGGTGGTGGTCAACGAAAAAAAAATGGAGTCTCGCACCCTGGAGTTTAAGGCAGCGACAGAGGCGCAGCGCGCAAAAATGGGTGAATCCCTGGTGCCGTGCTTAAGCCGCGTGCAGCTTGAAGATATGGGCGTGCGTATTGATAGCTTCCCGGCGCTGAAAATGGCCCCGCCTGAAGCCTGTGTTGCTTTTGACGACATTATTCCCCAGGCCGCCAGCCATTTCGATTTTGCAGACCAGACCCTGATCATGAGCTTCCCGCAGGCTGCGATGAAGCAGACAGCGCGCGGTACGGTGCCAGAATCGCAGTGGGACGAAGGGGTGAATGCCCTGCTGGTGGATTATAACTTCTCCGGCAGCAACGCCAGCTATGACGCGCACGACAGTGAGACCAACTACAACAGCGACAGCTACTATCTGAACCTGCGCAGCGGTATGAACCTGGGGGCATGGCGGTTACGTAATTATAGTACCTGGACGCGAAACGACGGTAACAACACATGGGATAACATTGGCACATCTCTAAGCCGTGCCATTGTGCCGCTGAAATCACAGCTGACGTTGGGGGATACCTCCACTGCCGGTGATATTTTTGACAGCGTTCAGATGCGCGGGGTGCAGTTAACTTCCGACGAAGAGATGCTGCCTGACAGCCAGCGTGGGTTTGCGCCCGTCATCCGGGGTATTGCCAAAAGTAATGCCGAAGTCACCGTTGAGCAGAACAACTACGTTATTTACCGTACGTTTGTTCAGCCGGGTGCGTTTGAAATTAACGACCTGTATCCAACCTCAAACAGCGGCGACCTGACGGTCACCATTAAAGAATCGGACGGCAGTGAGCAGAAGTTCGTTCAGCCGTTCTCCTCGGTGGCGCTCCTCCAGCGTGAAGGCCATCTCAAGTACAGCCTTTCCGCCGGGGAATACCGTGCCGGGAACTATAACAGCGCCGAGCCGAAATTCGGGCAGCTTGATGCCATGTACGGCCTGCCGTATGGCTTTACCGTTTACGGTGGTGCGATCTTCTCTGACGACTATTACTCGCTGGCGGGAGGATTAGGTAAAAACTTCGGCTATATCGGCGCGATCTCCATCGATGTAACCCAGGCAAAAAGCAAGCTGGCAAATGAGGAGAATTCGGAAGGTCAGTCTTATCGTTTCCTCTACTCCAAGAGCTTTAACAGCGGTACCGATTTCCGTCTGCTGGGTTACAAGTATTCGACCAGCGGCTATTACACCTTCCAGGAAGCGACGGATGTGCGCAGCGATGCGGACAGCTCTTATAGCCAGTATCACAAACGTAGTCAGATTCAGGGCAACGTAACGCAGCAACTGGGCGCCTGGGGCTCGGTCTATTTTAACGTCACGCAGCAGGACTACTGGAACGATGAAGGTAAACAGCGTTCGCTGAATGCCGGTTATAACGGCCGTATTGGCCGCGTGAACTACAGCATTGCTTACACCTGGACGAAAAGCCCGGAGTGGGATGAGAGCGATCGTTTACTGTCATTCTCCATGTCGATTCCACTGGGACGCGTGTGGAGTAACTACCACCTCACGACCGATCAGCATGGTCGAACCAACCAGCAGTTAGGGGTGAGCGGCACCGCGCTGGAAGACCACAACCTGAACTATAGCGTGCAGGAAGGCTACGGCAGCAACGGCGTGGGTAACAGCGGCAGCGTGAACCTGGATTACCAGGGCGGCGTGGGTAGCGCCAGTCTGGGTTACAACTACAACCGTGACGGCCAGCAGGTGAACTACGGTTTGCGCGGCGGTGTGATAGCCCATAGCGAAGGCATCACTCTTTCTCAACCGCTGGGTGAATCCATGGCCATTATCTCCGCACCGGGGGCGCGCGGCGCGCACGTGATCAACAACGGTGGTGTGGAAGTGGACTGGATGGGTAATGCAGTCGTGCCTTATCTCACTCCGTACCGTGAAACGGAAGTCTCACTGCGAAGCGACAGCCTGAACAACCAGGTTGACCTGGATACCGCCTCCGTCAACGTAGTGCCGACGCGCGGCGCGATTGTTCGTGCCCGCTTCGATACCCGAGTGGGCTATCGCGTGCTGATGAACCTGACGCAGGCCAATGGCAAAGCGGTGCCGTTTGGTGCTACCGCCACGCTGCTGGATACCACAAAAGAGTCCAGCAGTATCGTGGGTGAAGACGGTCAGCTTTATATCAGCGGGATGCCGGAGAAAGGTGCCCTTCAGGTGAACTGGGGTAAAGACCAGGCACAGCAATGCCGCGTGGCGTTTACGCTGCCGGAACAACAGGATAATACCGGCGTGGTGATGGCGAATGCCGTCTGCCGGTAACAGGGAAGGAAACGATTATGTTGAAAAAGTTGATGATGTTTGCGGGCCTGCTGGGCGGGTCGGTGCTGTTTTCTGGCCAGGCGCTGGCGGCAGCGGATTGGGGGGCGTGTACGCCTGACGGCGGGACTCATGTTTTTTCGGCCACGCTGAATAAAACCATCACCGATACGTCCAAGAATGCCTCAGGTATGGTTTTCCGTGATTTTTGGTCGTGGGATTTAGGGGGGGATTACGATGCTGTTTGTGAATGTCCAGAGGGGACTGCTACGGCATCGACATATTATAAAGCTACTTCCCCCCTCGCTCCTGGCCACAGCGAAGGCGAACGCCAATATTTTATTATCAATAATAATATCCAGATTTCAGTCGATGTTTGGGTTCAGGGACACTATCAGGATTATAAAACAGCGCCATTTTCTAATTTAGATAATCTGTCCGCCGCCAGAGCAGGCTGCACTGTGGGTGATGTACGGTTTACAACAGGAAGCAAAGGAAAATTATCTCTTTATATTAATCATCCATTTGTCGGTGAACTGCAAATACCGAGTACAAAGATACTGGACTTGTTTGGAACCCACAAAGTAGACGTTTATAATGCCAGTCCGTTGGCATCCGTATATTTAAGTGGGAGCATCATTGTTCCACAGGGCTGTGAGCTCTCCAGCGGCAGCACGCTGGAAATTCCGTTTGGGGAATTTAAGGCCACTGATTTTAAAGATCGCAAAGGACAAGTTGCAAAGAACGCCACGAAATTCACCAAAGAGCTGCAGTTTAAATGCACCAATATTTCCGATGGCGTAAAGATCTTCCTGCGTATTGAGGGAACGCCAAACGCTAATGATTCGAATGCCATCGACATGGGCAACCCGGATATCGGTGCCATCATTGAGGGCGCTAACGGTAAAATTTTGGTGCCAAATGACGCCAGTGTTAATCAGGAGCTGAGCGTATCGGGTCTTGTTGACGACACGCACCGTACCGCCTCAACGACCATTTCGGCTTACCCCATTAGTACCACCGGCAAATTGCCGGCCGCCGGGGATTTCGAGGGAATTGCCACCATGCGTATTGATGTGGAGTAAGCAGGATGAAAAACCTTCATGCTTTGATGCCAGCGTGTTTACTGCTTACCACTTCCGCGATGGCGGCACCGTCGAATATCGGTTCTGCTGGTGATATCCACTTTACCATTACTATTAAGGCGGCTACCTGTGAACTGGAAAACGACAGTATCGACGTCAATATGGAGACTGTGGTGCTTCAGCGCCCGGTAAAAGTGGGTAAAGAGCTGAACCAGAAAAACTTTAGCATCGGCTTAAAAGATTGCGCGTATGCCACAAAGGCCAGCGTTACGATGGACGGTTCTCCAGACCCGACTGACCCCTCGCTTTTTGCCCTGGATAGCGGCGGCGCGACGGGCGTGGCGTTAAAAATTAAAACATCTGGTGGGGAGCAACAATACCCCTCCAGTACCGACTCTACGCCTGTCGAACACACTGTCTGGTTTGATGGTACGAACAAGCTGAACTATATCGCCAGCTATGTGCCTGTTAAGCCGGATGCCACCGTTGGCCCAGCGAATGCGACGGTGAATTTTAGCGTCACATACGAATAATCACTGAGGGCCAGTTCGCTGGCCCTTTTCCATTTTTAGTGATTTTTTGTAAAAATCTTCTCCGATCACACTCTCCGTTGCCACTTTCCCCTCTGCTTGTGGTCTACTTAACCGTGCTTGTAGACTTTCTTACATCTGCGTTAGCCGCATATTTACCTGTTTGATTAAAGAATCGTTGTACAGGTCGTTTTTATCCCGATTCCCAGGGTTTGTTTGCATGAGATACATTAAATCGATGACGCAACAGAAACTTAGTTTCTTGCTTGCGCTCTATATCGGTCTGTTTATGAATTGCGCCGTGTTTTACCGCCGTTTCGGCAGTTATGCGCAAGAATTTACCATTTGGAAAGGCCTTTCCGCGGTTGTCGAACTTGGCGCCACGGTGCTGGTCACTTTCTTCTTACTTCGTCTTCTTTCACTGTTTGGCCGACGCGTCTGGCGTGTGCTGGCCACGCTGGTGGTGCTGTTTTCCGCTGGCGCCAGTTATTACATGACCTTCCTGAACGTGGTGATTGGCTACGGCATTATTGCGTCTGTTATGACCACCGATATCGATCTTTCGAAAGAGGTGGTGGGGCTGCACTTCGTATTGTGGCTGATTGCCGTGAGCGTGCTTCCGCTCATCTTTATCTGGAGTAACCACTGTCGCTACACGTTGTTGCGCCAGCTACGTACGCCGGGGCAGCGTTTTCGCAGCGCCGCTGTAGTGGTACTCGCAGGCGTAATGGTGTGGGCGCCTATCCGCCTGCTGGATATACAGCAAAAAAAGGTTGAACGGGCGACAGGTATCGACTTACCCAGCTATGGCGGCGTGGTGGCGAACTCCTATCTGCCTTCAAACTGGTTATCTGCGTTAGGGCTGTATGCCTGGGCGCAGGTAGATGAGTCGTCGGACAATAATTCGTTAATAAACCCGGCCAGGAAATTTACCTATGTTGCGCCGAAGGATGGGGATGACACCTACGTCGTTTTCATTATCGGTGAGACGACCCGTTGGGATCACATGGGGATTTTCGGCTACGAGCGTAATACCACGCCTAAGCTGGCGCAGGAAAAAAATCTGGCGGCGTTCCGCGGCTATTCTTGCGATACCGCGACGAAGCTTTCTTTACGCTGTATGTTTGTACGGGAAGGTGGGGCGGATAATAACCCGCAGCGTACCTTAAAAGAGCAGAATGTTTTTGCCGTACTCAAACAGCTCGGATTCAGTTCCGATCTGTACGCCATGCAGAGCGAGATGTGGTTCTATAGCAATACCATGGCGGATAATATCTCCTACCGCGAGCAGATCGGCGCCGAGCCGCGTAACCGCGGTAAAACGGTTGATGACATGCTGTTGATTGATGAGATGCAGAACTCGCTTGCCCAGAATCCTGAGGGTAAGCATCTGATTATCCTGCATACTAAGGGGTCGCATTTTAACTATACGCAACGTTATCCGCGCAGCTACGCTCAGTGGAAGCCCGAATGTATTGGGGTCGATAGCGGCTGCACGAAAGCGCAGATGATCAACTCTTACGATAACTCCGTGACCTATGTGGATCACTTTATTACCAGTGTGTTCGATCAGCTGCGTGATAAAAAAGCGATTGTGTTCTACGCGGCTGACCACGGCGAGTCGATTAACGAACGCGAACATTTGCACGGTACGCCGCGCAATATGGCGCCGCCGGAGCAATTCCGTGTTCCGATGCTGGTATGGATGTCGGATAAATATCTTGCCAGTCCGCAACATGCGCAGATGTTCGCTCACCTGAAACAGCAGGCGGAGATCAAAGTGCCGCGTCGTCATGTGGAGCTGTACGATACGATAATGGGCTGCCTGGGGTATACATCGCCGGATGGCGGCATTAACCAGAACAACAACTGGTGCCATATTCCCGATGCGCAGAAAGTCGCCGCGAAGTAGGTTGTCTGCCGACTTTCTCGCCGATTGAATTGTATTTTGCGACTAAGGGATTGACGGGCGTGCGCCTGAGCAGTAAGATGCGCCCGCATTCGGTGATTGGCGCAGCCTGGTAGCGCACTTCGTTCGGGACGAAGGGGTCGGAGGTTCGAATCCTCTATCACCGACCAAATTCAGAAACCCTGCTCAACGA